>DASWMN010000239.1:0-10771 GCA_036399735.1 Telluria sp.
ATTCCAGCGGCCCGGGACGGTAATGTTCGAGCTGGATCGACAGCAGCAGCGAGATCACGGGCGTGACAACGCCGATGTACACCGCTTTCTGCGAACCGATCCGGTTAATCAGGGTGAAGTAGGCACTGAAGGCGATCACCGAACCGAACAGCGACAGATACGCCAGCCCCATCCAGTATTGCGGACGGGTGGGCAGGCTAAATGTCTGGCCGCTCAGAAGCACCCACAGCGTCACCATCAGCGTGCCCCACAACATCGACCAAGCCATGGTCAGAAACAGATTCGATGAATGCTCCCGGACCTTGGTCACGACAATGTTACCGGCCGAACTGGCAATCGTCGCCGTCACCGCGAGGCCCAGGCCAAGCAGAAAGTGGCCCGCGCCGCCGCCAACAATGTCTTGCCAGGCGTCGGCAATCGAATGGAAGAACAGCATCGTCACGCCGCTCACGGCCACCATGCCGGCCGCCCAGGTGCGCCAGGTGATGGCGGTGCCGAAGGCGATGCGGCTGCAGATCGGGTTCCAGAACACCATCAGCGCGAACAGCACGGCCACCAGCGCCGACACCAGATATTGCTCGGACGTGTAGGTGCAGACGTAGGACAGCGCAAACGAGAAAAAGCCCTGCAACATCGTCCAGCGCTGGGCCGGCCACGGCAGTCGCAGTTTCTGCCCGCGCGCCAGGCACACCAGGAACAGGGTGGCCGACGCCAGCCCGAAGCGGTAGACCACCGAAACGGAAGGGGCAACCTCGCCCAGTTGTACGGTAATGGCCCAGAAGGTCGAACCCCAGATCAGGGAGGCAATGGCAAAGAGAAGGGGAGAGGACATCGAAAAAGTATACGGTGAAATGACTTTTCCTGCCCGGCATGGCCCGGGCAGGCAGCGCCGCTTACCAGGACAGGTTCAGGCGGCGATACAAAAAACTCAGTACAAACAGGGGACCGATCAGCAGGAAGCGCAGATCGTCGAAGAAGGACGGCTTCTTGCCCTCGATCTTGTGGCCGATGAACTGGCCGATCCAGGCCAGCACAAAGATCGCCAGCGACAGCGGCAGCACGGTGGCCGGCGGCAGCAGCGACAGGATCGCCAGCATCGCGGCCGACATCAGCAGCATGCCGACGGCAAACGACTTCGACAGCTTGATGTAGTACAGCATCGACAGCACGGTGACGCCAATCGCCACGTACGGGTGCACCCACCACAGAATGCCGAGCAGGGTAAATACGATCACCGGCACGCAAATGAAGTGGATGATTTCGTTGGTGTGATTGAGATGGCTTTCGCTGTATTTGGCGAGCAGGGTGTCGATGTCGCGTTCTTGTGCGGTGCTGGTCATGTGGGCGGTCTCCGGCCATATTGTTGGTTTTTAGAATGCCATTCAATTCTACACCGGTCGCCGCGGCCAGCAGTTAGAATCCGGGCATGTCCGATCTGTCGCCGCCTGCCCGCAAACGCTGTTTCGATCCTGTTGTCGATGCCCGGACGCGGCTGCTCGTTCTCGGCAGTTTGCCGGGCGAACTGTCACTGGCCCGGAATGAATATTACGGGAACAGGCAGAACCGCTTCTGGATGCTGATGTCTGCAGTGACAGGCACGGACCTCGTCGCGCTCGACTACCCGGCGCGCCTGGCCGCGCTGCGCGCCAGGCACGTCGGGCTATGGGATGTGGTCGCGCAGGCGCAGCGTGAAGGCAGCCTGGACAGCGCCATCCGCGACCGGGACGACAACGATCTTCTGGCACTGATCGCGACGCTGCCTGAACTGAAGGCGATTGCCTTCAACGGCGGCACGGCGTCGCGGCTGGGCCTGAAAGTGCTGGGCGATCACGCCGCCCATCTGCAAATTGTGCAACTGCCTTCCAGCAGCCCCGCGTACACGCTCGCGTATGCCAGCAAACTGGCGGCCTGGCTGCCCCTGCGTGCCTTTCTTTAAGCAGAACCCACGCGCGCAATACGACGCCATTGCCGCGCCGTCCTTCCAAGCTTGCGCGCTTGCCGCCTAGGCGGCACCGTACGCGGCTATCACTGCACCGGCGCTGACAATCTGCGCGTAGTCGGCCTGCAGGTTCGCCAGCGACATCGCATGCACCGCGTCGGCCGTGCGTGCGGTGCCCGCGTAGTCGGTCTGTGCAAACGCGAACGTGGCGTCTTCCACCACCTGCGTCTGAAAGCCGAGATTGCCGGCCGAACGCGCGCTCGACTCGACCGAATTATTGGTGCTCACGCCAGCCAGCACCAGGCGCGAGATACCGCGCACATGCAGCCAGCGCTCCAGCCCCGAGTGCACGAAAGCGTCCGGCACATTTTTCTCGACCACGTGTTCCGACGGCAGCGGCAGAAAGCGCGGCTGGAACGCGGCACCCGGCTGGCCAGGGGCAAACATCGACGTCGGGCTGCGTGAGATATGGCGCACGTGGACTACCGGCGCGCCATGCGCGCGCCACGCTGCCAGCAGCTGCGCGATGCGTTCTTCGGCCTGGGGATTGTTGCGCTGCCCTGCGGCGGGATCGGCCATGCAGTTCTGCATGTCGATGATGATCAGGGCCGGTGCTGCATGCGTCATGGGGGCTCCGGAAAAGTTGGAGCCCCTATTATGCCGGATCGGTCACCAGGCCTTGCGGGCGCCTGCCGCCGACAGCGAACGCAGATAATCGAGCTTGGACGAATAGCGCTTGGCGCCTTCGGCCGTGGTGCTGGTGTCGACCGCCAGCGACATCTGGTTGCGCGCTGAACCTGCTTCGCCCAACTGCCAGTGGGCCATCGCCAGCCAGAAGTGGAACTCGTGATAGTACGGCGAGCGCTGCACTTCGCGCGCGAACTGCGAGCGCGCTTCGGCGTAGCGTCCCGCTTCCATCGCCTTCATCCCGAGCTGGAAGAAATGGAATGGCGGGGTCGGCTCGATGCTGGCAAGGCGTGTGGTCAGGGCCGATGCTTCGCTGGTTTTGCCCAGGCGTGCCAGTACCGGCAACAGGTTGCGCATCAGCGTTGTATCTTCCGGAGAGCGCTGCAGCGCGCGCTGATAGACTTTTTCGGCCGCGGCGATATCACCGTGCGAGAAGTACACCACGCCCAGCGTGTTGTAAGCGGAGATAAAGGAAGGCGATTGCTCGATTGCCGCCCGGGCCCACCAGTAGGCTTCGTTCAGGCGGTTGCGGGCCAGCTCTTCTGCCGCGCGATTGTTCATGTACATGGCGACGATGGTCGCTTCGTCCAGCGGCAGGGTGGGGTACCACTTCGAATCTTCCGGCGGCAGGAAATCGACCGTCAGCGAGCGCTCGGCCAGGTCCACCGTGCCATCGCGGATAGGCCGGTTGGCCAGGCGCAGATTGACGTGGGTGCTGGCGATATACAGACTGCCCTCGCGGCTCCATTGCTGGTCGATCAGCGCTTGCTGGAAGTAGGGATTGAGACCCATGGCGCGGGCAAAGGCGGCCGTCATGATCACCAGCGACAGGCAGTTGCCCTTGCGTGCAGCGAAGGTTTCGGCGGCATTGCGGGTGTAGGTGGAATCGTAGTCGAGTTTCAGTTCGCCGCTGGTGTACAGCGCGTTGAACAGGCCGCGCTGCTGGCCCGCGTTGCGGGTATGGTTCTGAAAGCCGGGGCTTTTCAGATACGCCTCCATGGCCGGACTGAGCGTGAACAGCTGGTCGGCATTGACCGGTCGTGACGGCTGCGCAAAATCGGCGTCATGGTACAGATCCGCCGACGACGGCATGGGTGGAAGCTTGGCTTGCGTGGCGCACCCTGCCAGCACCAGGCAGCAGCACGTTATGAGTAGCCGGAAACCGGTTTTCATGATGCCCTCCGTCGCGATACGTTACTTTAAGTATCGTCCTGCAAGCGGCCGTTGTCAAAGACTGTCTAGTGGTCGGCGTGGAAGCTGTCGTGCAGCTCGTCCAGCAGGTCGCTCGTCTCTTCTTCGCTCAGGCCCAGATAGGCGCAGGCGCGTTCGCCGCCCTTGTCCCATTCGAGCGAACCATGCATACCCTGGTATTGCGCGATCGCGCTTTCGGCCAGGAGCGACAGCGCCACCAGCGAGCGCACGGCGTCGTCGGTGGCGCTGTCTTCCAGCACGCTGTAGTCCTGGTGATGCAGGATGGCCCACGACACGTCGGTCGAGAGTCCCCAGTTACGCGCCAGCAGGCAGCCGATGGCGGCGTGATTGGTGCTGTGACGCTCGTCTTCCAGTGCCGTCAACGGGCGTGACGGATCATTGGCCGCTTCGGCGAAGGTCGCTGCATAGTCGGGGAAACGGTCCATCAGGAGCGGCACGCCTGTGTCGCAGAACAGGCCGAAGGTATGCGCCACATCGGGGGCACCGATGCGCAGGCGACGCGCCAGAAACACCATGGCCTGGGCACGCCGGGTGGAGATTTCCCAGAAGCTGGCCAGCGCGCGGTTGTCGGTGCGGATGGTCTGGCGCGCCAGCAGCCCGGTCATCAGGGCCGCGACCTGGTTAATCCCCAAAAACAGGATGGCCTGCTCGATCGACTTGGCTTTGCGGTTGCCGCCGTAGAAAGAGGAATTGGCCAGCTTGAGCAGCGCGCCCGCCATCCCCACGTCGCTGGCGATGATGCGCCCGATCGTCGCCGGCGCCGGATCGTCGGCCGCCAGTTCGCGCTGCAGGTCCGCCAGCAGGCTCGGACGCGGCGGAATGCGGATCGATCGGATCAGGGCGTCGACCGGATCATCGTCCGGGCTTGCCAAAGAAGCTACTTTACTCATTTGAATTGAGGAGTGCAATTAGGAACGGGCAAGGATCCACTATAAACCAGGCGCCTCGAAGTTGCACTACGGCAAATTGTAAAGTGTGGTGAAAGGATACAGTCACGGGCTAGAATTTGCGCATGAAACAGTTGCCAAGAATACTAGCCGGTATCGATTTTGCAGCACCCTCGCACGAGGTGGCGCCCTTGCTGATCGGGGTGGAAGTGCTGGTCAACGGCGTCGGCGGGCGCATCGTCGAAACCGAAGCCTACGATCGCGATGACCCGGCCTCGCACACCTTTTCCGGGCCCAGCCAGCGCAACCAGTCGATGTTCGGCCCGCCCGGACACGCCTATGTTTATCTGTCGCACGGTATTCACTGGTGCCTCAATTTCGTGTGCCGCGAAGCGGGCCACGGGGCCGGGGTCCTGATCCGCGCGATCGAACCGCTGGCCGGACTGGAAACCATGCAGGCACGCCGTGGCGTGGAGGAGGTGCGCAATCTATGTTCCGGACCTGGCAAACTGGGACAGGCGCTGGGCATTACCCATGCCCTGAACGGTGCCGACCTCGGGGCGCCGCCGTTTGCGCTGTTGGCGCGCAGTGAACCGGCACCCCTGGTGATTGGTCCGCGCGTCGGCATCTCAAAAGCGATGGATGTGCCGTGGCGCTTCGGCATGGCCGGTTCGCGCTTTCTGAGCCGGCCATTTCGCTGACGCACGCGCATCACTTTTTGTAGATGCCAGCTTCCAGCACCACGTCGTCCACGCGCAGGATATACGTGGTCTTCGGTTCGACCTTGCCGCTGGTCGGATTCTTGTACTGGTACTCGACCCAGCCCTTGCCCGATTTTTGCGCCAGTTCGATGATCTCGCGCCGGTAGTTTTTGCCGCTCGCATCCGGAATGTCGGTCAGGTCCTTGCCCACGATCGAACTGTTGATTGGGTGCGCCAGCACGATCCCGCTGTACAGGTCGCGCATGTCGATGTACAGCGAGCCTTGCACGTAGTCGGGATCCTTGGCGTTAATTCGTTTCACCATTTCGTCCTTGCCCTTCGCCTTGATCAGTGCCGCGCCGCGTTCGGTCATGGCGATGGCGTCTTTCTCGGTCGGTTCGGAAGCCCAGGCGCTGCCGCCAGCCAGGGCAAAGCAGAGCGCGACAACGTTCAACTTGGTGTGCATGATGGCCGTCCTTAGAAATTTATTAAGGGAATGTTGCTTAGGTGCATTCCTAATTTACGCCCTCAACCACGGGGCTTCTTGCGCTTTCACAAGTGAAAAGCACGGCCGTTTTGCGCCCGCTCCTGAAGCGGTTTTCCGAATCGTCTGTGGGCGCTTTCCTTTTCTCGCATGTTGATTGATTCATGGCAATTCAAATGCTGTTTGGCAAGCCTAGGATGGTTTCTTCCCCATCCTCTTTCCGGAGCCCGCCATGCAACCCGACAGCTATCCCGACAAGTTCAAGCCCTTTACCCGCCAGTCGATCGTGCAGGCGCGCCAGTGGCATTCGATGGCGCCCGATCTGCAGGAGGCGGTGCAGGTGGTGTCGCACGTGCTGCCTTTTCGCACCAACGAATATGTGCTCGATCATCTGATCGACTGGAGCCGGATTCCGGATGATCCGATCTACCGGCTGGTGTTCCCGCACCGCGACATGCTGCCGCCGCACGAATATGCCCAGCTGCGCGATCTGGTCCTGTACAAAAAAGACGATGCCGCCACTGCGCGCCTGGTGCACACCATCCGCATGCGCATGAATCCCCATCCGGCCGGACAGATGACCCACAATGTCCCGCGGGTGAACGACGCACCGCTGCGCGGGCTGCAGCACAAGTACAAGGAGACGGTCCTGTTCTTCCCCAGCTCGGGCCAGACCTGCCATGCCTACTGCACCTTCTGCTTTCGCTGGCCGCAGTTCGCCGGCATGGACGACATGAAGTTCGATGCGCGCGAAACCACGGAGCTGGTGGCTTACCTGGCGAACCATCCTGGCGTGACCGACGTACTGATTACCGGCGGCGATCCGCTGATCATGAATACGCGCCAGCTGGCTGAATTCATCGAGCCCTTGCTGGCGCCGCAGCTGGCGCATATTCAGAACATCCGCATCGGTACCAAGTCGGTGGCTTACTGGCCGCAGCGCTTCGTCACCGACAAGGATGCCGATGATCTGATGCGCCTGTTCGAGCGGGTGGTTGGCGCCGGCAATAACCTGGCCATCATGGGCCACTACAGCCACGCGGTGGAGCTGCGCAATCGGCTGGCCCAGCGCGCCGTCAAGCGCATCGTCTCGACCGGCGCCACGCTGCGCATGCAGGGGCCGCTGATCCGTCACATTAACGAGGACCCGCACAGCTGGGCCGAACTGTGGACCACTGGCGTGCGCCTGGGCGCGATCCCCTACTACATGTTCGTCGAGCGCGACACCGGCCCGAGCGAATATTTTGCGCTGCCGCTGGCGCGCGCGCACGAAGTCTTCCAGGCGGCCTACCAGATGGTGTCCGGCCTGTCGCGCACCGTGCGCGGGCCGTCCATGAGCGCCTTCCCGGGCAAGGTCGTGATCGACGGCGTGGTTACCATCAACGGCGAAAAGCTGTTTGCACTGCAGTTTCTGCAGGCGCGCAATCCGGACTGGGTACGCCGGCCGTTCTTTGCGCGCTACGACCCGAACGCCACCTGGCTCGATCACCTGGTCCCCGCCTTCGGCAAGAAGCGCTTTTTCTTCGAGGGCGAGGAGTCGGACGCGCACTCTGCACCAGCGGGCAAGGTGATTCCGATCCACGCCGCGCAGCGCGCCTGACGGCCAGCCATCATGCGCGGCGCCCAGGTCTTCATGACGGTGTTCGTGCCGTTCGCACTCGGGCACTTTCTCTCGTCCTTGCTACGGACGGTCAATGCGGTGCTGGCGCCGGATCTGGTCAGCGCGCTTGGCCTGACGGCGGGCCAGCTTGGTCTGCTGAGCAGTGCCTTGTTCCTGGCGTTCGCGCTGGCGCAGCTGCCAGTCGGGATCGCGCTCGACCGCTACGGCCCGCGCCGCGTGCAGCTGGTGCTGCTGATGGTGGTGGCAGTGGGCGCCACGCTGTTCGCGCATGGCACCTCGTTTGCGCAGCTGGTGGCGGCGCGCGCGGTCATCGGCCTGGGTCTCGGCGGGTGCTTCATGTCGGCGGTCAAAGCGGTTTCCGCCCACATCTCGCCGGCCAAGCTGCCCTCGGTGCACGGCTACATGATCGCCGTTGGCGGCCTGGGTGCGGCCAGCGCCACGCTGCCGGTGCGCCTGGTGCTCGACTTTACCGACTGGCGCGGCCTCTACACCATCCTGGCTGTACTGGCGATGTGCTGCGCGTTGTTGATCGGGGTGGCCGCGCCACGTGCCGATGCGCCTGCGTGCGCTGCAGCCCGGCCTGCGGCGCTGGCATCGGTGTGGGCGGTGTACCGCGACCCGGCGTTTCGGCGCATCGCATCGCTGATGCTGGTGCCGCACGCCGTGTTCTTTGGCGTGCAGGGGCTGTGGATCGGGCGCTGGCTGGCCGACGTCGGGCATTTTGGCGATTCCGGCATTGCCTGGCTGCTGTATCTGAGCATGGCCGCCGTGATTTTTGGCGCCATCGCGGTGGGCATGCTGACCGAATGGGCCGCCCGGCATGGGGTGGCGCCGATTGAAGTCGGGGCGATCGGTGTGGCGCTGTTTGTGCTGGTCCAGTTGCTGGCCATGCTCAATTACGCACCCAGCCTGGCGCTGCTGGCGGTGCTGTTTACACTGGTGGGCACCATCACGGGCCTGGAATACGCGATCGTCGCGCAGAGCATGCCGCCCGCGCTGACCGGGCGCGCTTCCACCTGCCTCAACCTGCTCATCTTCGTGGGCGCATTCCTGGTGCAGGCCGGCGTTGGTCATTTGCTCGGCATGTGGCGTCCGGATTTCGCAGGCCACTATCCTGCGGTTGCTTACCGCGTCGCGTTCGGTGTGCTGGTGCTGCTGCAATTGCCCGGGCTGGTGGCGTTTCTGATGGCGCGGCACGGTACGGGCCACTGGTTCTCGCACGCCAAAAATTCCTCGACGTAACGTAACAGGAAGAATTGTCGTTTCAACTAGAATCGATTTGCCCACAAACAAGCAAGGAGATTCTCATGCGCGAACATCACGTGCTTCGCCTGTGCGCAGCGAGCGTGCTGCTCGCCTGCGCAGGCTGCGCCGAAAAAGCCACGCTGCCGCCCACGGCCAGCGTTGGCGCTGCACCGGCGATACCGGCCCCCGTCAAATCGATGATTCCGACGGTCGACATTGCGCCTGCCAAGGGCTGGCCGAAGGGCGTGCTGCCGACCGCCGCCGCAGGCCTCGCCGTCAATGAATTCGCCGCCGGGCTGGTGCATCCGCGCTGGCTGTACGTGCTGCCCAATGGCGACGTGCTGGTCGCCGAAACCAATGGCCCGCCGCGCCCGGAAGACGGCAAAGGCATCAAGGGCTGGGTCATGAAGAAAGTGATGGCCAAGGCCGGCGCCGGCGTGCCCAGTCCGAATCGCATCACGCTGCTGCGCGACGCCGACCATGACGGGCGCGCCGAGCTGCGGACCGAATTCCTCAAGGGTCTGAACTCGCCGTTCGGCATGGCGCTGGTCGGCCAGACCCTTTACGTCGCCAACACCGACGGCATTGTCGCCTTCCCGTATCAGGAAGGCGCCACCGCGATTGCTACCGCGCCCGTGCCGGTAGCGGCTTTGCCGGGTGGGCCGATCAACCACCACTGGACCAAGAACATCATCGGCAGCAAGGATGGCAGCAAGCTGTATGCCACCGTCGGCTCGAACAGCAATGCCGCCGAAAACGGCATCGAGAACGAGACCAACCGCGCCGCCATTGTCGAGATCGACCTGGCGACCAAGGCGCAGCGCCTGTTCGCCTCCGGCCTGCGCAACCCGAACGGCCTGGCCTGGCAGCCGCAGAGCGGCGCCCTATGGACGGTGGTGAACGAGCGCGACGAACTTGGCAGCGACCTGGTGCCCGACTATCTGACCTCGGTCAAAGATGGCGCCTTCTACGGCTGGCCGTACAGCTATTACGGACAGAACGTGGACCAGCGTGTCAAGCCGCCGCGGCCCGATCTGGTGGCCAGCGCCATCAAGCCTGACTACGCGCTGGGCACTCACGTGGCGCCGCTTGGTCTGGCCTTTTATGATGGCGCGCTGCTGCCGCGCGAGTACGCGGGCGGCGCCTTCGTGGGCCAGCACGGCTCCTGGAACCGCAAGCCCTTGAACGGCTACAGCGTGGTGTTCATTCCGTTTGCGAACGGTGCGCCGGCTGGCAAACCGGTGGATATCCTGACCGGCTTCGTCAATGCCGAAGGCGATGCCTACGGCCGCCCGGTCGGGGTTGCTGTCGACAAGGTGGGTGCGCTGCTGGTAGCCGACGATGTGGGCGATGTGGTGTGGCGCGTGGTGCCGGCCAAATAGCGCAAACGCGCGCCTGCGGGAGCGCAATCGCCACTCGCGTTACAATCGCAGACTCGATTGCTTACTGCAGGAATAAAATGAAACTCGTTCGCTATGGCCGTCCAGGCAAGGAAAAACCTGGACTGCTCGATGAAGAAGGCCGCCTGCGCGACCTGTCCGGTGTAGTTGCCGATATCGAGCCTTCGCTCCTGTCCGACAAGGCCTTAAAAAAACTCGCCGCCATCGACCAAAAAACGCTGCCACTGGTGCGCGGCAATCCACGCTTTGGCGTACCGCTGACTGGCACCCGCAAGTTCATCGGCATCGGCCTCAACTACGCCGATCACGCCGCCGAGACGGGCGCGCCGATCCCGAAGGAGCCGATCATCTTCATGAAGGCGATCACCTGCCTGAACGGGCCGGATGACGCGATCATGCTGCCGCAAGGCTCCAAAAAGACCGACTGGGAAGTTGAACTCGGCGTTGTCATCGGCACCCGCGCGCAGTACGTCAGCGAAGCCGATGCACTGAAGTACGTGGCCGGCTACTGCGTGGTCAATGACGTCTCCGAGCGCGAGTTCCAGAAAGAGCGCGGTCCGCAGTGGGACAAGGGCAAAGGCTGCGATACCTTCGG
>DASWMN010000240.1:0-22074 GCA_036399735.1 Telluria sp.
AGTTATGCCTGATGACCATAGTAACTCGGTACCACCCCTTCCCATCCCGAACAGGACCGTGAAACGAGATTACGCCGATGATAGTGCTGCAACCAGTGTGAAAGTAGGTTATCGTCAGGCTAGTTATAAGAGAAAAACCCCAGAGCAGAAATGCTTCTGGGGTTTTTTTTCGTCCCGATACTTTGCTCCCCGCAACAGAAGTGGGTCTCTGGCACCTCACCGTGTCGATGAACCTTACAATTAAAATAAGTTCAATATCGTCCTCATCCTTAAGTCATTGATTTCTCATAACATTTTCCGCCGCTGAAAGTTGGCCCAGTTTTTGCTCAGCTACTGCTGCACTTATAGTGTTTGCAAAGCAAAGATTTTATAAAAAGCGACATTTGATTGTCTAACTACTAGGGAAAAAATCATGAATATGATGTCTGTTAAGAAAGCAGCACTCGCACTGGCGCTGTTCGTCAGCGCTACCGCGCAGGCTGGCGTTGTTAAAGTATGGGGCGAGCAGCTGTCGGGCTTCAACCTCAATACGGTTAACAACTTTTACAACGGCCTTGCTGGCCACACCTCCACGATCGGCGTCGGTACGCTTGATACGATCGATCTGACCGGTGTGAATCTGCTGTGGGCTACCCAGCCTGCTGATCCTTACACTCCAGCTGAACTGATCGCCATGCAAAGCTTCCTGGCAGCCGGCGGCCGCATCGCCTTCATGGGTGAGCACGGCACCTTTGCACCAGCGCAAAATACCCGCATCAACGCCGCGTTGGGCGCCCTGGGCAGCACGATCAGCATCAACAACGTAATTCTGGACAGCGGTTTCCGCACCGCCAGCGTGGGCGATGGCCAGATTCTGGCACATTCGCTGACCACCGGCGTCACCAATTACCAGTACGCTGCTTTCGCTCCACTGACCATCGCCGGCAGCGCAGTTGCTCTGATGCTGGGTGAAGACAGCTATCTGGGCAATCCTAGCGTCATGATGGCGTACCAGAACATCGGTGCCGGCAGCATCTTCCTGATCACCGACCAGAACGTTTGGGACAACGCACCGACCTGGGGCGGCGCCTTCAACAACGCCACCATGTTTGAAAACCTGCTGGTTGGTAACACCCAAGTGCCAGAACCAGCATCGATCGCCCTGCTGGGCCTCGGCGTTGCCGGCCTGTTCGCAGCACGTCGTCGTAAAGCCAAGTAAGCTTTTGATGCCGAAAGAAACCGCCGGTGACGGCGGTTTTTTTTCGTCCTTTCAATGCAAGCGTGGCGGCGTCGCGTTTTCATAGGCGATGTGTATCAAGAGGCGCGAACGCAGCTCGCTCGTGCCTTCGGCCCAGTTGCAGGTGTCCGTCACGCGATACCAGCTTTTGCCGGTGCCTGGCCACGGCAGGTGAAATTCACCTGTGCACTCCAGGCGTTATTGGCCACGTACATGGCCGCTGCGGAATCGCCAAATTCGGTGCCGTCAATGCGCCACGCGAGCATGCTGCGGAAGCTTGAGAAGGGCTTCGTAAAGTGGCAGCGCTGCCTGCGCGATGCGGTCCAGGCTCGCTTCGCGCAGTTTGGCCGTGTCCACCACATGGGTGCTGTGCAAGCCGGCCCAAGCGAGCAGGGCGGAGCAGGCCTGCGGGTCGTCGAACATCCCGTGCAGGTAGCTGCCGAGGACCTGGCCATCGTCCGAAATCGCACCCTCGGGCCGGCCGTCGATACTAAACGCCGCGCGCTCGAGGGCGGGGCCGCCCGACACGCCCATATGGATTTCATAGCCCCTCACGCTCGCATCAGCAAAGGCGCAATGGCCGCTGACCTGGACCAGTGTTTTTTCAAGCGTCATCTCAGTGTGCATGTCGAGCAGCGCCAGGCCGTGCGACTGTCCCGGTTTGCCTTCCACGCCGTGCGGATCGCCGACCGTGGCGCCCAGCATCTGGAAGCCGCCGCAGATGCCGATGACTTTCCCGCCATAGCGCAAATGTCGTGCGATGTAATCGCCCCAGCCCTGTTCGAGCAGCCAGGCCAGGTCGGCACGGGTGTTCTTGCTGCCGGGGATAATCAGGAGATCGCACGGCGGCTTGGACTGGCCCTGGCGCACGAAGCGCAAGTCCGCATCCGGGTGTACGCGCAGCGCGTCGAAGTCGGTGTGATTGCTCATGCGCGGTATCGATGGCACCACGATCTTGAATGCGCCTTGCGATGCCTGCACCGCCTGGACCGCATCTTCGGCGTCGAGGAACAGTCCCTGCAAGTAGGGCAGTACAGCAAGCACGGGCTTGCCGGTCTGTTCTTCCAACCAGCGGTTGCCCGGTTCAAGCAGGGCGATATCCCCCCGAAAACGATTGATGACGAAGCCGACGATACGATCGCGCTCGCTCTGCGACAGGCATGACAAGGTGCCGACGATGTGCGCGAAAACCCCGCCCCGGTCAATATCGGCCACCAGAATCACCGGGCAGTCGACCGCCTCCGCAAAACCCATGTTCGCGATGTCACGGTCGCGCAGATTGATTTCGGCCGGGCTGCCGGCACCTTCCACCACCACGCTGTCGTATTGTTCGCGCAGGCGGCCGTACGATTCCAGCACCGCGGACATCGCCACTGTTTTATATTGGTGATAGTCGCGCGCGTTCATCTCTGCACGCACTTTGCCGTGGATGATGACCTGCGCGCCGATGTCGCTGGAGGGCTTGAGCAGCACGGGATTCATGTCGGTGTGCGGCGCCACGCCCGCGGCGGTGGCCTGCAGCGCCTGGGCACGTCCGATCTCGCCACCGTCGGCGGTGACTGCGCTGTTGAGCGCCATGTTCTGCGGTTTGAACGGCGCCACGCGCACGCCTTCGTCCTTCAGCAAACGGCACAGCGCAGCCACCACCGTGCTTTTGCCGGCATCGGAAGTGGTCCCCTGGACCATCAAAGTATGAAAAGGGAATCGCTTCATGGCGCTTTACGGTGCTGGCGCGCCAGATCCAGTTTTTCGCACAGCGCAGCGGCGCCGTCGATCATGCGCGGACCGGACCGGTTGAGCAGGTTACCATCGACCCGGAACAGATTGCCGCGCTTGACAGCCGTCATGCCAGGTGTCGCTTTCCACATATCGAGACCGGCGTCGGGTGCTGTGCTGCCGCTGATAATGACTTCCGGGTCCTCCTGCAGAACACCTTCGATATCGACCACTGGCGCCGTGACCTTCAGGCGCGCGAAGACATTTTCGGCACCGCAGATGCGCGCAGCGTCACTGATGATATGGTCACCGTTGAGCGTGTACAGCGGCTTGTCCCAGAACTGATAAAACATGCGCACCGGCGAACGCTTCGCATATTGGGCACTCAGGGCAGCGAGTTTGCTTCGCAGTGCGGCGGCAGCCGGATCGGCCACGGCTTCCGTGCCCATCAATTTGCCGAGCCGCGTCAGGTTGCTGGCGATGTCGTCGAGCTTTTTCGGTTCACTGTGAAACAAGGGAAAGCCCAGTGCCCGGATCTGGTCGATCTGCCGCTCCGAGCTCCCATGCATCCACACCACGATCAGGTCGGGCTTGAGTGCCGCAACGCGTTCCATGTCGATCTGGCGGTTGCTGCCGACACGCGGCAGTTTTTTTGCGGCCTCCGGAAAGTCGCTGTAATCGACGGCGGCGACCAGGCGCCCGGACCCACCGGCCGCATAGATCATCTCGGTCACGTGTGGCGCCAGTGCGATCACCCGCAAAGCTGGTTTGGCCAGCGTGACTGCGCGGCCATCGTCGTCGTTGACGGTGATGGCGGCAGTGGCGTTCAAGGCCAGCATGCAGGCGGCGGACAAAATCAAATTTTTCATGCGCTTCTTCGCTTCCATTCAATCAGTGCGGTTTTAAGTCGCTGCCACGCTGCTTCGTCGGGCGGAAGCCCGAGCCGGATGCCGCGCGCCGCGGATGGGAAAAGGCGCACCCAGATATGCCGCTGCGCCATGTGTTCCCGAAACGCCTCGGGCTCGGCTTCCGGCCACCACTGGAACATCGCGCAGCCACTGGAGACGATGGCATTCCTGGCAAGCAGCTGGCGCAGGCGTGCGCCGTCGGCCAGCAATCTGGCGGCGGTCGTGTGCTGCCAGCCGCTGTCGCGCAGTGCCGCTTGTGCGATCTGCTGCGCGGGACCGCTCACGGTCCAGGGCCCAAGTGTGCTTTCAAGCTGCGTCAGTACTTTTTCGTGCGCGGCGACAAAGCCGACGCGCACGCCGGCAAGACCAAAAAATTTTCCGATTGAACGCAGCACGATCAGGCCCGGCTGGCTGCTCCATTCGGCGACGCTCAATTCCGGTGTGACGTCGGCAAACGCTTCGTCGACCACCAGCCAGCCGCCGCGCGCGGCCAGATCGGACGCCCAGGCGAGCAGGGTTTCGCGGCCGACCGTCTCGCCGGTCGGATTATTCGGGTTACAAACCACCATAACGTCGCACGATGGCAGCTCGAATGAAAGATTCTGGAACGGCACTTCGCGCACGGCATGACCGTGGCGTTTCCAGTGGTGCGCGTGTTCGGCGTACGAGGGGGAGGCGACGACCACACGGCGCGCTACACCGATTTGCGGCAGCGCCTGAATGGCGGCCTGCGTACCGGCGACCGTCAGCATACGCGGGGCACGGTAGTAGGCTTGCGCGGCCACCGGCAATGCCGGATCCGGTTCCGGCAGGCGATGCCAGGCATCGGCCGCGGTGGGCGGCGCAGGATAACCGCGCGGATTCAGGCCGGTGGAAAGATCGAGCCAGTCGGCCTGCCCTCCGCCGTAGACCGCCATTGCAGTGCGCAGATTGCCGCCATGTTCAAGCACGATATGCCTCCCACACGCACAGGGAGGCGGCCGCGCCGCAGGCCAGCACGAGCCACAGGAGCGTGGTCGCCTGCACCAGTTTCCAGGCACGCGCGATATCGTGGGCACCCGCCGGCAGGCCTTCGCCTAAAGGCGGACGTTGTTCGGTGACGCCGTCATAGACAGCGGCGCCACCCAGCGCCAGACCGAGTGCGCCGGCGCCGCTGGCCATGACCGGACCGGCATTTGGGCTGGGCCACGCGGGCGCCTGTGCGCGCCAGCAGCGCCATGCGAGCGTGTGGTCGTCGGCCAGAAGAACGTAGGACAAAGCGGTCAGGCGTGCGGGCACGAAGTTCAGTACATCATCGATCCGGGCGGCGACGCAGCCGAACTGATTGAAACGCGCGTTCCGATAGCCCCACATCGCATCGAGCGTATTGGCAAGCCGGAACAGCAATGCGCCCGGACCACCGGCAACCGCAAACCAGAACAGGGCGCCGAAGACGGCGTCGTTTCCGTTCTCCAGCAGCGATTCGGCACTGGCCTTGGCCAGATCCTGGGCGCTGGCATTGGCCGTATCACGGCTGACGATACGCGCGGTCAGCTTGCGCGCCAGCGCCAGATGACCATCGAGCAGGGCGCGGGCGATCGGGACGTTATGGTCGCGCAAGCTGCGCAAGCCAAGCGCAAAGTAGAGCATGACCACATGCGCGAGCAGGCCAGCAATTCCACATAACCAGACAGCGGCGACCGTGAGCGGTACCACTGCCAGGGTCCACGCCAGTGCGCCGCGCAAAAAGCGTGCGCCACCGGTATTGAGCAGGCGCTCGATGGACGATGCGAGATTGCCGAAACCGACCAGCGGGTGCCAGCGCTTTGCCTCTCCCAGCAGATAATCGATCAGCACGCCGGCAACCAGCAGCGCGGCCAGATGCAGGACACTCAGGCCGGTGAGCATGCTGCACCTTTGAGTACCAAGGGCAAACCCGCTGCGACGAAGACCGCGCCATCGCAGACTGCAGCCACAGCCTGATTGAGACGGCCCGCTTCATCGGTGAAAATGCGCGACACGGCGCCCAGCGGTACGATGCCCATGCCAACCTCGTTCGACACCAGAATGATGTCGCATTTTGCGCGCCCGAGAATGTCGAGCAGGGCCTGGCGCTCCTGGTGGAGCGGCGCCGGCAATTCGGCGTTGCCCGTTTCGGGGTAGATGCGACCGTCGCAAAACATCAGGTTCGACAGCCAGAGCGTGAGACAGTCGACCAGGATGACCGTGTCGGCCCGGTCATGGCGAGCAATGGCATCGGCCAGCGCGAGTGGCGCCTCCACGGTTGTCCAGTCGGCAGAGCGGCGTGCGCGGTGATGCGCGATACGCTGTCCCATTTCATCGTCGCCGGCGTGTGCGGTTGCCAGATAGACCAGTGCGCGTCCCGACGCCTCGGCAAGCCGTTCGGCATACACGCTCTTGCCCGAACGCGCGCCACCGAGCACCAGGGTGGTCGTCACGCCGCGCTCCCCGAAAACAGGGCGGCAACCGCCACCGGGCACGACGGGAAATAGGCGTGGAAATACGACGCTGTCAGCGAGCCGGCGCGATAGACGGACTCCCCGGTGACAGCGCTCGGATGCTTGACCGTTTGCGCGTGCACCGGGTGATCGGTCGTCAGTGTCGAATAATGGAAGGTGTGGCCGCGCAGGATACCGTGCGTGGTCTGCAAACCTTGCGATCCCAATGCAGCGAGGCGCTTTTGCATCGCAACGCGGCCCGGCAGCAGTCCTGCCATTGGCCACTCGGCGCCGCTCTGGTCAGCCAGTGATCCGGCGACTGCCATCATGCCGCCGCATTCAGCGACGATGGGCACGCCGGCCGCATGGGCAGCGCGGATCGATTGCTGCCACACGCCGGCGCCAGAAAGGGCCTGTGCATGCAGTTCCGGGTAGCCGCCCGGCAGCCAGACCGCGTCCGCTTCCGCCGGCACAGCTTCGTTGGCCAGCGGCGAGAAGAAGGTGAGGGTAGCGCCGAGTGCGCGCAGCGTATCGAGGTTGGCCGGGTACAGAAATGCGAACGCCGCATCGCGCGCAATGGCGACGGTTTTCCCGGCGAGCAGTGGTGCGACCGGCTCGGCCTGTGCCGACAGATCGATCCTGCTGGTGCGCAGCGCGTCCCACGCCGCCTGGTCGAAGCTCAGCTGCGCTGCCATGGCATCGAGCAGCGCATCGATGTCGGCCTGTTCGGACGGTAGCACCAGTCCAAGATGGCGCTCGGGCAGGGATTTTTCCTGGCGCGGCAGCGTCGCAAACAGGTGGATGTCGCGCAGCGAGGCCGCCACCATTGCGGCATGACCGGTACTGGCCACACGGTTGGCGATTGCGCCGGCCATGTCCACCGGACCGTAGTCGCGCAAGCCTAGCACCAGGGCGCCGGCGGTCTGCGCCATCGCCGAGGCATCGATTACCGCCATCACCGGAAAGCCGAAGGTGCGCGCCAGATCGGCAGACGATGGATTGCCATCGTACAAACCCATCACGCCTTCGATCAGGATCACGTCGGTGTGGGGCGCAGCCTGGGCCAGCTGGCTGCGGCACTGATCCAGGCCCACCATCCATAGGTCGAGCGAGCCTACCGGCGCGCCGCTGGCGCGCTCGAGCAGCATCGGATCGATGAAATCGGGTCCGCATTTGAAGACGCGGACCCGCTGACCACGCCGGACCAGGGCACGCGCCAGTGCTGCTGTGACCGTGGTCTTGCCCTGACCGGAAGCGACAGCCGAGACCAGCAAGACCTTCACATCCGCATGGCCATGTTCTACCATTCCGTGCCCGCCTGGGCGCCGATGCCGGCTTTGAATGCGTGTTTGACGACTGCCATTTCAGTGACGGTATCGGCAACCGCGATCAATTCGTCCGGCGCGCCGCGCCCGGTGATGACAACATGCTGCATGTCCGGCCGGTCGAGCAGGTCGGCGATTACCGTGTCAACGTCGAGATATTTGTATTTGAGGGCGATGTTCAGCTCATCGAACAGAATGAGGCCGATGTCGGGATCGGACAGAAACCCTTTGGCCAGCGCCCATGCCTGCTGCGCTTTGGCGATGTCGCGTTCGCGATCCTGGGTCTCCCAGGTGTAGCCTTCGCCCATGGCGTGGAAAAGCACCTCGTCAGGGAAGCGGCGCAGGAATTTTTCTTCGCCGGTGGACATGGCGCCTTTGATGAACTGCACCACAGCCACTTTCATGCCATGCCCCATGGCGCGGACCACCATGCCAAAGCCGCTCGAACTCTTGCCCTTGCCGTTGCCGGTATTGACGATGATGATGCCGATCTGCTTGTCGGCAGCGGCGATTTTCGCGTCGATAATGGCCTTCTTGCGCTCCATGCGCACGCGGTGGCGCTCGTTGATATCGCTCATGTGGATTCCTCGGTGGGGATGAACAGGCGCCGCGCGCCATGCTCGATAACTTCAATCGGGTGGCCCAGGTAGCGGCTCAGAACAGGGGCTTGCATCACATCATCCACGGGGCCGGCCAGCCACTCGCCGTCGCCCATCAGCAGCAGCGCATGGGTCGACGCCTGGTGCGCGTGGCTCAGGTCGTGGCCGATCATGACCACAGTCTTGCCCTGCTCGCGGCACAGGCGCGACAGCAACCGCATCACGCTGACCTGGTGCGCCAGGTCGAGCGCATTGGCTGGTTCGTCGAGCAGCAGCAGAGGCGTGTCCTGCGCCAGCATGGCGGCAATCGCCACGCGCTGGCGCTCGCCGCCGGACAGGGTGCGCACGTCGCGGTCGGCCAGGTCGAGTACTTCCATCGCGGCCAGCGCAGCGCTGGCGATGGCCAGATCGTCACTGCCTTCCCAGTAGCGGCTCGCATGGTAAGGGTGGCGCGCGGCCAGCACGGTTTCGATGGCGCGGTAGGAAAACGCATCGCTGCGCGACTGCGGCAAAAATGCCCGATGCCGCGCCAGGTCTTCGAGCGGCCATTGCGCCAGCAGGCGGCCGCCCATGGCCACGCTGCCGGCATCGGGATCGCGCAATCCGGCCAGGGTACGAATCAGCGTGCTTTTGCCGGCGCCGTTGCGGCCGATGACGCACCAGCTTTCGCCGGCGTTCACGCGCCAGTCAAGCTTGTCGATCAGGGTGCGTGTGCCGGCAGTAAGACACAGTTGCTTGGTTTCGATCATTTTCGGTGCAGCCTGTGAAGTTGATACAGGAAGACCGGCGCGCCGATCAGGGCCGTCACCACGCCGACCGGCAACTGCTGCGGTGCCAGGACGGTGCGCGCCAAGGTGTCTGCCAGCACCAGAAAGGCGCCGCCGGCCAGCGTCGCTGCGGGTATTAAAAGGCGATGATCGGGCCCGCAGGCGAAGCGGCACGCGTGCGGCACGATCAGGCCGACAAAGCCAATGCTGCCGGCACTGGTGACAGCGGACGCTGTCAATAAACCGGACGCGAAAAACAGGCCTTTGCGCAGTGCCCCCACGCGTACGCCCAGCGTTGCCGCCGCTTCCGCATGCAGCGCCAGAACGTTCAGCGAGCGTGCGCTGCGCAAGGCAAATACCAGACCGGCGGCCAGCACCACCCAGGGGATGACACGCAGCGGAGCGCCGGCCAGATCGCCGATCATCCAGAAAATCATGCTGCGCAAACGGCTCTCGGGCGCGATGGACAGCATCAGCGTCACCATCGCCATGCATAGCGAAGACAAAATAACACCCGTCAGCAGCAGCAGCGAAGCGCCGCCTTCGGCTGCGGTGCCGCCGCGCAGATCGCGCCGTGCCAGAAAATACAGCATCATCGACACGGCCACGGCGCCCACGAACGCAAAGGCATCGACGATCCACAGTGCCGCCATGAACATGAGCGATGCCAGGGCGCCGACAGAAGCGCCGGCCGAGATGCCAAGTACATAGGGGTCTGCCAGCGGGTTGCGCAGCAATGCCTGCATCATCACGCCGGCCAGCGCGAGCGCGGCACCGGTAACGAAGGCAACCAGTGCGCGCGAGAGCCGTAGTTCCAGCAGGGTGGCCGCAAGCGACCCGTTGCTTCCGCCGGCCAGCTCCATCAGGGCGCCGGGCATGTCGGACAGCGGTACGCGTACCGATCCGACCATGCCGGAGATGATCAGGCTGGCGATGGCCAGCAGCACCAGCGTGGTGATGATAACGCTGGCCCGATGACGCATGTTGCGGAAGAACGGATGCACGCAGTCTCCTATTTGATACCGTAGCGCAGGCCGACATACACCTGCGAGCCGGCGGTGGCGTAAGTACGGGCCAGCTCATACTGTTTGTCGGTGGCGTTGTTCCAGCGTACCTCGGCGCTCCAGTCAGGAGCAAAGCGGTACGAGCCATATAGATTCAGCAGACCGTATTCGGCCAGCGTACGCGTATTGGCGACATCGTCGAAGCGCTTGCCGGAGAGCTGAACCCCGGCCCCGGCCACAATGGCGCCGGCGCTGTACTCGAGCGAGAAGTTAGCATGCTTCTTCGAACGGCGCACCAGCTGCTTGCCGGTGGTGTCATCCTGCGGATCCTGGAAGTCGGCGCCGGCCTGGAAGGTGAAATCTGCCACGCGGGTGCGCGCCCCGATCGACAGGCCGGACAGGGTGGCCTTGTTCACGTTGTACGCGCAGCCGAATGCGTGGGTGGCCGGTTCAACCGGGCACACTGCGGTGCTGACCAGCAGATCGGTCAGTCGGTTGCGGTAGTAGACGGCCGTCGCTTCGGTGGTACCGCTGTTGAACGCGAGCCCCGCTTCCACGTTCTTGCCCAGTTCCGGACGATTGCTCGCCACGCCAAAGCCGGGGAAGTACAGTTCGTTGAAGGTCGGCGCACGGAAGCTGGTGCCGTAGCTGACATTGGCGCGCAGTTCGCGCGTGATGCGGTAGCCGTAACCGAGGCCGCCGGTGCTCTTGGAGCCATACTGGCTGCTGTCGTCCAGGCGTGCGCTGGCGCTGGCCAGGTGGGCGCCGCGTTTCAGGGAGTAGGACAGGGCAGCCGAATTGGTGGCGCGGCCGGTGGTCAGCGCGGCGGTCGAGCTGGAGACCACGTCTTCTTCGCGCCGCTCCAGGATCATCTGCAGCAGATCGCTGCCAAGCGCCAGGTCGCTCTGGGCGCTGTAAGCGCGCAGACGGGTATTGATCTGGCTGGTGCTGGTGGCGCTGAAGTTGGCCGATTTGTCGTCCGCGCGCGAGGCCTGGAACTTGAGCTGCCAGTTCGGCAGCACCTGGTGTTTCGAGAACAGGGCGATGCTGTTCTGTTTTTGCTCGCCGCGCGCATCAAAAGCCGAGACGCCGGAATCGTACTGCGAATCGAGATCGCTGAGCAGGAACAGCACGCCGGCCTCGTGGCCGGTGGCCAGGGTCGCAGCCAGTTGGCCACTGGCGCTGGTCTTGCGGTAGCCGTCATTGTCGGCGTTGTACGAGAAATTTCCTGGTTTGGTGGCCGAGAAGCCGTCATCCTGATCGCGCGTCACCGCGAACGCATAGCTGACCGCGCCGCTGCTGCCGCTGATTGCCGCGTCGGCGCTGCGCGCCTTGTCGCTGCCCACGCCGATGGCGGCCGTCACAGTCGGTGCGCCGGAACCGCGTTTGGTAAACACCTGTACCACGCCGCCAATGGCGTCCGCGCCATACATGGTGGCCAGCGGGCCGTAGATGATTTCGATACGGTCCACATTGGCCAGCGGCAGTGCCGACCAGTTGGGCACACCGGTGGTGGAGGAGCCGATGCGCACGCCATCGATCAGCAGCACCGTCTGTTTCGAATCACCGCCGCGGATGAATACCGAAGCGCTGCTGCCAGGCCCGCCATTGCGCGCTACTTCGATACCACGCTGCTTTTGCAGCAGGTCGACGATGTTGCTGGCGCCCGAGCGCACGATGTCCTCGGACGTCAAGGTCACATGGTCGCTCAGCACGTCGGCAGCCGCAGTGGGCGCGCGGGTGGCGGTAACGAGAACGGACGCCGTGGCTGGTTCGGTGGTGGCGTCGGCGTAGGCGAAGGAGGAGGTGATGGCTAGCGCGAGCGAGGACAGGGCCGCGCGGCGGGATACAGGAAAGGTCATGGCATTTCTTAAAGAGTAAGCAACCGGCCGAGTTCCCCGTTGGCCGGATTGAACAGAAATGCGCGATGAGGATTGTCAGACTGGGCGGAACGAGTTCCGGCCGCGCCGCGAACAACCCCGCTCGCACACTTCCACCTGTCTGGCCGGTATCCGGGCTGGCAAGTGCGGCCGTCTCACCTTCCCATGCGGTTATGCACAGTGGTTATTCGAGGCGGCTCGTCGTCCGTCAGGACGACACTTGCTTACCGTTGCGGGGGCAGCACACGTTAGCTTGCAGGCTTCGTGTTTCCCGTTTAACTGCACACATGGACATGCGTGCGGGCACCAAAACGTGACAATTATACACAGTCAATGACAGTCACCGTACCGTAGCCGATTGCGTGCGGGTGGGCGGCTGCCTCTCGGGCCATGCAATCCGGGTCCAGTCCGCGCTGGCGGGCACCGAGCAAGCGGATCGCGCCGGCGTGGCACACCACGATTGCCTCGGGCAGGCGCTGGCCGCGCAGGTCCTCGTAAAAATCATTGATGCGATGCGCCATAGCGCGCACGCTTTCAGCGCCGCCAGGCCGGTAATGCACCACGTCGGCGGCCCAGGCATCGACTTCGGCGCGGGGGATGTTATCCCAGCGCTGCATTTCCCAGCTGCCGAAATCGAGTTCGGCCAGGCGCGGGTCAAGCCGGACTTCGTCACGCAGGCCGGCCGCGAGCGAGGTACAGCGACGCAAAGGGCTGGAGAACAGCGGCGCTGCGACAGGCAGCGCAAGCCGCAGGGCTGGCAAGGCGGCCGCCTCCAGCGCCGGGTGCACGGTCAGGTCGGTACGGCCGTAGCAGATGCCATTGGCAAGCTGCGGCGCCAGATGGCGCACCAGGTGCAGGCGCATGCTAGCGCGCCAGAACGGCGGCCAGGCACAGGTAGATCGCTACCTCGCTGACCTGCTGAACCGCACCCAGGCAGTCGCCGGTGTAGCCGCCGATGCGGCGCACGAATTTGGAAGCCAGCCACACTGTGGCGGCTGCCGTGGCCAGCAGCGCGGCGCCAAGCTGTGGCCATGCGGACGGGTCGAGCAGGCCCACCGCCAGCAGCGGCGCCAGGCCGCATACGCCGGCGATGATGAATTCGGCGCCCGTCATCTGCTGGGCCATCGGCTTGGCTTTGCCTTCATCGCGCGCGTAGTCGAGTTTCCAGATCAAAGCCGTGGCGGCAAAGCGCGACAGGGGATGGGCGACCAGCAGCGCTGCCACGGCGCCCGTCGGCGCCATGGTCGACAGCAGCACGCACTTGAGGGCGACCAGCAGCCCGGCGCCGACCGCGCCGTAGGTGCCGATACGCGAATCCTTCATGATTTCCATGACCCGCTCGCGCGTCATGCCGCCGCCAAAGCCGTCGCACATGTCGGCAAAGCCATCTTCGTGGAAGGCGCCTGTCAGATAGATGCCGGCGGCGGTGGAGAGCAGCACGGCCACGGGCGCCGGCCACAGGCGGCAGCAGGCGTAATACACCAGCGCAGCAAACGCTGCCACCAGCAGGCCGACCAGCGGGAAGTAGCGCGACGCGTGCTGCAACCACTGCGGCTCGAACCCGACCCAGCGCGGAATCGGCAGCCGCGTGAAGAACTGCAGCGCGATGAAAAACAGTCTGAGCTGGTGCACGAGGTAGCCCATGCTCAGGCCGATTTGTCGCTGACCTGTGCCGATTCAAAGGTCGCCATCTCGCGCAGGAAGGCGACGGCGGCGCCCAGCAGGGGCAGCGCCAGCGCACAGCCGGTCCCTTCGCCAAGGCGCAGGCCAAGGTTGAGCAGCGGGCGTGCTTCGAGCTGGGCCAGCATGCGGCGGTGACCGTGTTCGTCCGAGCAGTGCGAGTACACGCAGTAGTCGAGTATGGCCGGCTGGACCCGGGCCGCGAACAGCAGCGCGCTTGTTACGATAAAGCCGTCGATCAGCAGCACCTTGCCGCTTTCGGCCGCGCCCAGCATGGCGCCGGCGATCATGGCGATTTCAAAGCCGCCGAAGGTGGCCAGAATGTCCAGCGGTTCGGTGGCGTGCGCGTGGAAGGCAACCGCCGCCTCGATCACTTTCTGCTTGTGCAAAATGCCGTCGCGCGAGAGACCGGTGCCGGCGCCCACGCAGTCGGCCACCGGCACGCCGGTCAGCTTGTGCATCAGCGCGGCGGCAGCGGTGGTGTTCCCAATGCCCATTTCGCCGAAGCCGACCACATTGCCGCTCAGGGCCAGGGCGATCTGGCGTCCGTGTTCAAGCGCGCTGGCGCATTCGGCCGCGCTCATGGCAGCTTGGCGGGCAAAGTTGGCGGTGCCGGGGCCGACTTTGCGGTCGAGCAGTGCCTCGCGTGCGCCGAAATCGTGATTCACGCCGGCGTCCACGACTTTGAGCGCGCAGCCGCTCTGGCGCGCCAGCACATTGATGGCGGCGCCGCCAGCGAGGAAGTTCTCCACCATCTGCCAGGTCACGCTTTGCGGATAGGCGGAGATGCCTTCGGCGACTACGCCATGGTCGGCGGCGAACACCAGAATGGCCGGGTCGCGCACGGTGATGTCCACCGTTTTCTGGATCAGGCCCAGTTGCAGCGCCAGTGTTTCGAGCATGCCCAGGCTGCCCGGCGGCTTGGTCTTGTGGTCAATCCCGTGCTGGAGGGCGGCGTGCAGGGACGGGTTGGCGGTGGCCGGAATTTGGGGGATATGCATGGGAATAGACTGAGTTATTGGCAAGATTTCGCCGCGCTAAGATAGCACAAGCGCAAATAGCCTCAATTGGACGCTACCCGCAGCGGGTCGAAATCGGGCACAATTGACCGTCAATGTTGTCTTTTCATCCAAGAACAGGATCAGCATGAACGAACAAGTAGCCCGCGCAGTGGTGCTGGTGCGCGCGATCGAGACGGCCGATGTCAAACGCGAGGTGCTCAGCGCCGACGACCGTAAGTACGCCAGCAGCGCCGCACGCGAACTGGCGCAGTGGAAGGCTTCCGAAAAAGGCAGCGCCTTCACGGCCGACGACTTTCTCGAACAGCGCTGCGAGCAGATCATCAAGCGGCTGGGCGAGCGGCTGCCCGCGCTGGCCGCTTTTCTCACGCGCCGCAGCGCCATGATCGGCCTGTCGCTGGCGCTGCCGCCGGTGGCATTTCTGGTGGGCGCCGGACTGGACCGGATCGGCGACCCACACCGCGTCGATCTGCTGTCTGCTCCACTGCTCGGGATCATCATCTGGAATATCGCGATGTATCTGTTCCTGATCGCGTGGCGCGTGATGCCGTCGCTGCGGCGCGGTGCCCGCCTGATCGATTTCATTCCGGCCGCGACAGTCAAGCTGCCCGCCAAGCTGCTCGGCAAGCTGGCGCAGCCACTGGCTGCCGGACTGGCCGATTTTGCGCTGCAGTGGAACAAACTCAGTGCCCGCCTCAATCGCGCGCGCCTGGCGCGCACCCTGCATCTGGCGGCTGCCCTGTTTGCCGCCGGCGCCATGGCGTCGCTGTATGCGCGCGGGATGCTGACCGAGTATCGGGCCGGCTGGGAAAGCACCTTCCTCGATGCGCCCCAGGTGCATGCGATTCTGTCGGCGCTGTTCGCGCCCGCTCTCAAGTTGCTGCCTTTGCATGGCTTCTCGCTGGGCGAGATCGAAGCGCTGCGCTTCTCCAATCCCCCATCGAGCGCAGGCGGCGCGCGCTGGGTCCATCTATATGCGGCCACGCTGCTGCTGGTGGTGGTGCTGCCACGCCTGGTGCTGGCGCTGCTGTGCCACTGGCGCGCGCGCAGCCTGCGTGCGCACTTCCCGCTCGACCTGGGGCAGCCCTACTTCCGGCGGCTGGACGAGCAGGCTGGCCTGGGCGGCCCGGCGCTGCTGCGCGTGCTGCCGTACAGCTTCACGATGGACGAAGTACGCCAGAAGGGCTTGTCCGAACTGGCGCGCAAGCTGTACGGCGAACAGGCGCGGGTGCTGCTGCGGCCAGCATCGGACTATGGCGAGGAGCCCGAGGTGGCGCTGCGCGACGTGAGCCTGGAAGATCCTTCTGTCACCTGCACGGTGGTCGTGTTCAACCTGGCCGCTACCCCGGAAAAGGAAAATCACGGCGCCTTCCTCGATTATCTGGTGCGCCACTCGAAGCACGGGGTGACGGTGATGATCGACGAATCAAGCCTGCTCGAGCGCAGCGACAACATGCGCCTGATCGAGCGCATTAGCCTGTGGCTGCGGTTCTGCGAATTCCACGGCGCGCCCGCCACCGTGGTCAATCTGGTCGACCCGGAGCGCTATGAGGCCGATCAGCGCGCCGGCTTGCGGCTGTCGAAAGTCTCATGAGCGAACATATCCAGTGTGCGCTGATTTCGCATACGAATAATGGCAAGACGACCCTGGCGCGCACGCTGATCGGCGCTGACGTTGGCGAGGTGCGCGATGCCGCCCACGTGACGCAGCTGGCCGAATCGCACGCGCTGCTCAAGACCGCCGAAGGCGATACTTTGTCGCTGTGGGACACCCCAGGCTTCGGCGATTCGGTGCGCCTGCTGCGTCGTCTGGAACTGTCCGGCAATCCGGTCGGCTGGTTCCTGCGCGAGGTATTCGACCGTTACCGCGACAAACCTTTGTGGCTGAGCCAGCAGGCGTTGCGCACCGCGAAAGAGTCGGCCGATGTGATTCTGTACCTGGTCAACTCAGCCGAGCCGCCGCAGGATGCCGGCTATCTGCCGCCGGAAATGAAGATCCTCGCCTGGATGGGCAAGCCGGTGCTGGTGCTGCTCAATCAACTTGGGCCACCGCGCCCGGCCGCTGCGGAACAGGCCGATCAGCAGCGTTGGGAGGACTACATGCGTGCCTACCCGGTTGTGCGGGCAGTGCTCCCCCTGGATGCGTTTGCGCGCTGCTGGGTGCATGAGCGGGTGTTTTACGAAGCCGTAGGCCGTGTGCTCGAGCCGGGCCGGCAGGCCGGCTACGCGCGCCTGCTGGCGCAATGGGCCTCTGATAATGAGGCTCGCTTCGCTGCGGCGATGCAGGTCACAGCGACGCACTTGCTGGCGGCAGCGCGCGACAGCGAACCGGTCGAAGCAGGCGACAGCGGCCTTCTGCACAGTGCCATGAAAGTGGTGGGGCTGGGCCAGTCGGCCGAGCGTCAGCGCCACGACAAGGCGATGGCGGCCATGATCGAACGGCTGGAGGCGCATATCGCCATTACCACTGGCGAGCTGCTGGCGCTGCATCGCATCGATCCGGGCAAGGCAGCCAAACTGAATGCGCGCGTCCAGCAGAATTTCAAGGTGCGGGCACCGCTGGACAAGGCGCAGGCAGGCTTGCTTGGGGCGGTGGTGTCGGGCGCGGCGACCGGCCTGGGTGCGGATCTGATGGCCGGTGGCCTGACCTTCGGCGCCGGCGCGCTGCTGGGCGGCGTGGTGGGGGCGCTGACGATGGCGGGTGCGGCGTGGGGCTTCAATACCAGCACCGACCGGAACCGGACCACCATCGCATTCGCCGATGATTTTTTGCGCACGCTGTTCATTGGCAGCATGTTGCGCTATCTGGCAGTGGCCCATTTCGGCCGCGGCCGCGGTGACTTTGTCGAATCTGAAGCGCCCGCGTTCTGGCAGGACGAGGTTGAAGCTGCGCTGGCTGCGCAGAACCTCGACCTCGCCCAGCTATGGCAAAGCGCACGGCAGGAATCGGACCCGGCCCCGGCGCAAACGCGCATCGCGTTGTGCCTGACCGGAGTGGCGCGCCATGTCCTGCACAGACTTTACCCCGTAGCGCTGCCAGGCGGCCAGGCGATTTCGAAGGAGCCATGAGCTCACAGCGAAGCGCGACCTGCGTCCTTACTCGAACGCGTACTGCGCGCTCACGCCCAGCATCCAGTTGCGCCCAGGCGCCGCTTCATAAAAGCGCTTGTTGCCATCGCCAACGATCAGGGAGCCGATGTATTTGCGGTCTGTCAGATTATTCACGCGGATGAATTGCTTGAAGCGCCACTGGCCCAGTGCCTGTCGCGCTTGAACTCGCGCGTTTAAAATCGCATAGCCTGGTGCGGGGAGCTCGGCGTTGGTGTCCTCGGCATAGACTTTGCTGCTGGCGATGGTTTCCAGGGCCGCGCCCAGCCTGGTGTCACTGCTGTTCCAGGCCAGTTCGCCGTACAGGTTCGCTTTTGGCACACCTGGCAGACGGCTGCCCTGCGCGACATTGCCGAACGGCTGATCGTAAATCGCGCGCAGCACGGTGAGTGCCACGCGCGCGTCCAGGCCTGCCGGCAGTTTGCTCTCAAGCGACAGTTCAGCGCCCTGGCGCAGGGTTTTGCCGGCATTGCGGTAGCTGGTGCGTCCGCCTGTGGCCACGTCGACCACGAGTTCGTCGCTCGTCTTGACCTGGAACAGCGCGCCGTTGATCCGTGTGCCGCTGCCGACGTATGCCTTGACGCCACCCTCGACATGCGTGCTGGTGGCCGGTTGCAGGCGGAAGTTGAAGCCGTTGCCGGCACCAGAGTAGAACAGCTCATTCAAGGTGGGTGCTTCAAAGCCACGCGCTGCGCTCGCATACACGTTCAGCACCGGCGTGACTTTATACAGCAGCCCGAGGGCCGGGGTTGTGTGGCTGTAGTTGACACCACCGCTGTCGTTGCCGTTACTCAGATAGCGGTCGGTCACGTTCACTTTCATGCGGCTGTGGCGCAGGCCTGCGTTGATCACCCAATCGTTGCGCTGCCATTCGGTCTGGGCGTATGGATCAATGCTCGACACGGTATCGGTCTCTTCCCGGCGCAGCAGTCCTTGAAGGCCAAACTGGGTACCGATAAAGTTCTCGTAGCCCTGGCGCGCATCGCTGGAGCGGGCCGCGTCAATGCCGACAGTGGTGGTGAGCTTGCCGCCGCCAAGCGTCCGCACGTGAACGTAGTTGATGTCGGTGCCGTAAAAATCGCGATCGAAGTCGACCACGCCGCCCGACTGGGACGCTGGCGTTTGCACGAAGCGCGAAAACGCCTGGAACTGGATCACATGGCGGTTGCCGGCATAGGCGGTCACGCGCAGGCGATCGTCGCCAAGGCGCTGCTCGAATGCGAGGCCGGCCTGTTGATGGTCGATGCTCTTGCGGGTGTTGTAACGCTCGGCCAGCGTGCGTTTCGGCGTTTGCGTGTCGGCGGCGTCAGTCTCGCCGGCGCGCGCATCGCGCTGGTAGGTGGTCCAGGTGACGCCCAGCGGATCCTGCGTATCGTCCTGGCGCAGCGCGCTGGCGCTGATGGTCAGGCGGCTGGTAGTGGAGGGCGCCAACGTCAGTTTGGCAAACGCCTGGTCGCGCGTAGCGGCGCTGTGACTGCGGTAACCGTCGGTCTCAAAACGCGAGGCATCGATGACGTAGCCGATGCCGCCGGTCTCGCCTTGTGCATTCAGGTCAACCTTGCGCGCGTTGTCGCTGCCGGCGGCGATGCTGGTTTCGACTTGTGGACGCCCTTTGCCGTCGCGGGTGAACAGTGCGATGGTGCCGCCGGAGTGGTTGCCATAAATGGCGGAGAACGGGCCGCGCAGCACTTCCACGCGTTCAGCCATATCGAGATTGAAGGTAGCGGCCTGGCCCTGGCCATCCGGCATGGTAGCCGGGATGCCGTCGGCGATCAGGCGCACGCCGCGCACGCCGAATGCCGAGCGGGCGCCAAAGCCGCGTGACGAAATCTGCAGATCCTGCGCGTAATTCTGCCGGTTCTGCGCGACCAGGCCGGGCACTGCGGCCAAGGCCTCGGACGCGTTCACGCGCATCTGCGAGTCGCGGATGCGCTCCGCGTCCACCACGTCAATTGCGGCCGGCAGGTCGAAGCTGCCGTGTTCAATGCGGCTGCCGGTCACAACCACCACATCCACAGGTGTCTCCACCGCGGTGGCGTAAGCGCTGGCGGCAGCGGGCGCGAGCGCTGCCATCAGCATGCGCGTTACGGTGTTCAGTCGAAACATACGTCCCAATTCATTCTCCGATACTATGTTCTACTGCCTTGCTCGTTCGTTGGCGCGGCAGACTTTTACCTTCAGCGGTAAGCAATATACCTGCCAGCCAGAAATCCTGCCGCCGCGATGTTTTGTTGAGTTTCATCAATAGGTTTTTTTGATCTGCATCTACGCTGTTGTGGCGCGATCAACGCAAATCCGTTTCGCGCATCGATTACATCACCTTCGAAGAAAGAGGAAGACATGAATCTCGCGGATATCAGCAAACTTGGCGTCGTCAATCCATTCAAGCCCCGCTACGACAACTACATCGGCGGTGCTTTTGTTGTGCCTGTTAAAGGCGAATATTTCGGGAACGTCACCCCGATTACCGGGCAGGTCTTTTGCGAGATCGCCCGTTCCACCGGGGAAGATATCGACAAGGCGCTCGACGCCGCGCACGCCGCTAAGGAAGCGTGGGGTAAGACCTCGCAGGCCGACCGCGCAAATATCCTCAATAAAATCGCCGACCGCATGGAAGCGAATCTTACATTGCTTGCCACTGCCGAGACGATCGACAACGGCAAGCCGATACGTGAGTGCATGGCGGCCGATATTCCGCTCGCGATTGACCATTTCCGCTATTTCGCGGGCTGCATCCGCGCGCAGGAAGGTTCGGTTGCGCAAATTGACCATGAAACCTATGCCTATCACTTCCATGAACCGCTGGGCGTGGTGGGGCAGATTATTCCATGGAACTTCCCCATTCTGATGGCAGTCTGGAAGCTTGCGCCGGCATTGGCTGCTGGCAACTGTGTTGTGATCAAACCCGCCGAACAGACGCCGGCCTCCATCATGGTGCTGATCGAGCTGATTGGAGATTTGCTGCCGCCTGGCGTACTTAATATCGTCAATGGGTTCGGACTGGAAGCCGGCAAGCCGCTCGCGTCGAGCAAGCGGATCGCCAAGATTGCCTTCACTGGCGAAACCGCGACCGGGCGCCTGATCATGCAATATGCGGCGCAGAACCTGATTCCTGTGACGCTCGAACTGGGCGGAAAATCGCCGAATATCTTCTTTGCGGACGTCATGGACGCGGACGACGATTACTTCGACAAGTGCCTGGAAGGCTTTGCGATGTTCGCCTTGAATCAGGGCGAAGTTTGTACCTGTCCTTCGCGCGTGCTGATTCAGGAGTCGATCTACGACCGGTTTATCGAGCGCGCACTGGCGCGTGTCAAGTCGATCAAGCAGGGCAATCCGCTTGACGCGACAACGATGATCGGCGCCCAGGCGTCTCAGGAGCAGCTGGAGAAAATTTTGTCGTATCTGGATATCGGCAAGCAGGAGGGCGCGCAGCTTTTGGCCGGCGGCGAGCGCAATACCCTCGCTGGCGATATGAAGGACGGCTTTTACGTGCATCCCACCGTGTTCAAGGGAGATAACAAGATGCGCATCTTCCAGGAAGAGATTTTCGGTCCCGTGGTCTCGGTGACGACCTTCAAGGATGAAGAAGATGCGCTGCGCATTGCCAACGATACGCTATATGGCCTGGGTGCAGGCCTGTGGACGCGCGATGGATCGCGCGCCTTCCGCGTGGGCAGGGCGATCCAGGCGGGCAGGGTCTGGACCAATTGCTATCACCTGTATCCGGCACATGCTGCGTTTGGCGGCTACAAGCAATCCGGTATCGGCCGCGAGAATCACAAGATGATGCTGGACCACTATCAGCAGACCAAGAATCTTCTGGTCAGCTATAGCCCCAAAGCGCTCGGGTTCTTCTGATATGGACAGCGCACCGGCCCGGGTGGTGGCGACCGACGAAGCGCTGGCGATGCTCGATACGCTGCGCAAGCGGCATGGGCCGGTGCTGTTCTTTCAATCGGGTGGCTGCTGCGACGGCAGTGCGCCCATGTGCTATCCGCTCGGGGAGTTCAACATCAGCGACGCTGATATTCACCTGGGTGACCTGGATGGCTCGCCGTTCTATATAGGGAGCGAGCAGTTCGCGTATTGGCAGCATACCCAGTTGATTATCGATGTGGTCAGTGGCAATGGCGGCATGTTCTCGCTTGATAACGGTACCGGCAAGCGGTTCCTGACCCGCTCCCGGCTCTTCACCGATGCCGAAAACACCATGCTCGCAGATATTTTTCCGAAATAGCCTTGCGGGCGTTCCGGGGCTTTGCTATAGTTTGCCTCCCCGATGAAAACGTTAACGAAATCAAGTAGTTAACGAAGTCTGAAAGGGAGCGCTGGAAACGGCGACGTAACAAAAAGGGGTTGACGATTGAAACGCAGTGCTTCATAATCTCGCCTCTCTGCTGCAACGAACACA
>DASWMN010000241.1:0-22828 GCA_036399735.1 Telluria sp.
GTGCCGGTCTTCCTCGGTTCCAAGAGCGAGGTCGAGCGCGTCACCAGTTATCACGCCGAGTAATTTGCCCGTTTTTTGAGCAAAACGGCGCGTTTGCAGATTCGGACTAGCAAGTTTGCCGGATTCTTTGCTAGAATACGCGTCTTCGCCGATTTAGCTCAGTTGGTAGAGCAGTTCATTCGTAATGAAAAGGTCGCCAGTTCGATTCCGGCAATCGGCACCAGGTATTCGCTTCGAGCACAAAACCCGCTCCTGTCACAGGGATGCGGGTTTTTTGTTGTCTGCAGTGGTAAGAACGTCGTGTGACGATGAGGGCATTGGCCACACTTTCGAACCAGCAAAAGAAGCCGTCTGCGTCAGCAGGGGACTCGCTTCAATCAATCAGGTATAGCTTGTCGGCTTTTTCGGAAAGCATGGGAAACCGCGCGTGCATTTCCTCGAAAAAGCCTGGCAGGTGTTTATTTGCCTTTGCCGGCAGCTGCCTGCAGCACTGCATCGAGCAGGCCCGGGAAGCGGCTGTCCAGATCGGCGCGCCGCAATGAATTGATGAACTGGGTCCCCTCGGCGTTCATCTGGATCACCCCAGCTTCCCGCAGCACCCGGAAGTGATGGGACGCAGTCGATTTGGCCACGGGCAGGCACATGGCGCCGCAAGGCTGCGAACCGTTGTTGGCCAAATTCTCGACAATCGAGAGCCGCGCGGGATCGCTCAGGGCGTACAGCACCTGCGTCAGGGTGAGGGTGTCGGCGGCGGGGTGGTTATGCAATCTCATTCATGCAGTATCCCATATTTCATGGTAGTGTTCTATTGTTCTAATGTTCTATTGTTGTCGAACATAAGAACTTTAATTTCTACGACTTCTCAATAACAAGGAAAAAAATCATGTCTAACAAGTTCACGAATCAAGTTGCGGTGGTGACTGGCGGTTCCACCGGCATCGGTCTGGCCATTGCGCAAGCCCTGCTGGTCGATGGCGCGAAACGGGTGTACATCACCGGGCGTTCGGCCAAGAGTCTCGATCACGCGCTCACCACGCTCGGCGCTGGCGCGGTCGCCGTGGTCTCGGATGTGTCGTCGTTATCGGATCTGGAAAAGCTCAAGGCTGAAATCGAGCAGCGTGGCGACAAGCTCGATGCGGTGTTCGCGAATGCCGGTATCGCAGAAAAGAACCAGTTTGGCGAGACCACCGAGGCTGAACTCGACAAGACGTTCGATATCAACGTCAAAGGCGTCTTCTTCACGGTGCAAACCCTGCTGCCACTGCTGAAAGATGGCGGGGCCGTGGTGCTGACGGCGTCCATCGTCGCCAACAAGGGTATGGAGAATCTGAGCATTTACAGCGCCTCGAAAGCGGCGGTGCGTTCGTTCGCGCGCTCGTGGGCAAATGATCTGAAAGGCCGCAAAATCCGCGTCAACACGCTCAGCCCTGGCATGACGCGCACCCCGATCATGGAAAATGGCCTGAAGATGAACGCCGAGCAGATTGCCGGTCTGGCTGACTTTGCCAAAGTGGCGATTCCGCTCGGCTATGTTGCTCAGCCAGAAGAGATTGCCTCTGCGGCCTTGTTCCTGGCATCGCCGGCAGCAAAATACATCAACGGTGTGGAACTGACGGTCGACGGCGGATTCAGCCAGATCTAAGCGCGCAGCTGGCCCGCTCTTGCGGAAGGCCCGCCGACACGGGCTTTCCGCGTTTTCAAGGTGCACATCGTGCACAAAGATGTGCAGCGGAAATTCGGAACTGTCGTGTTTTGCACCGCGATATGGCTCTGTTAGTCACCGCACGGTGATCCCCCTCCAATCGTTATATTTTTTGTATTCGCTGCATCGGTTCAGATGCAACACCGCGCGGGTATAAACACTTTCAGAGGAATGGATCATGGACAATCAAAAATCGAACGACGGCAACGCACGCAATGTGGGCACTGAGGGCTCGGGCAGCAGCATGGGCAAGGACATCGGCAAGGATTCGAGCGGCGGCATCGGCCGCAACGCAGGCGGCAGCACGGGTTCGAGCGGCGCCGACCTCGGCAAAACCGCATCGGACCTGCACCAGTCGATCGACAAGGCAGCCGATGCCGCGCCGGCGATGGCCGACCGCCTGGCAACGAGCGCGCACGCCGGCGTCGACAAGGTACAAGGCGCACTCGCCAATGCAAGCAGCAGCATGGGTGAAAAATCCAAGCAGCTGAGCGAAGCCTATAAAAACTTCGCAGAAACCGGCCGCGATTACGTGCGCAGCAGCCCGGCAACCTCTGTTCTGGTCGCGCTGGCGGCAGGCTACACGCTGTCAAAAATTTTGGGTCGCCGCAACTAAGCTGGTTTGCCGGTGCCCGGCGCGATGCCGGTCAGCTTGACGCTGACCGGTGTCTCGGCGCGTCCTCCATCCCCATTTGTACAAGCGCGGCCTGCTTCGCAAAGCACAGCTGCGCATATCTCCACCGTCATTGTATTTTTCGAGGTGTTACATGGTTACACGTAAGAAGCCCGGCCAGTCGGACGAGGGCGCCGGCTCCATCCTGAGTTCCGTTTCCGGACCGTCGAACGCACCGCCGCCGACCACGCTTGGCAGCAAAAGTGTCATGGGCGAGGAACTGCTGCAAAAATCCGTTGGCAATATGCAGCTCGCTGCCGAGATGCCATTTAATCCCAACAAAGCCGCCGAATATGGCGACGCTGCGCGTACGCCTTTGCAAGGCGCGACCGCCACGCCGCCGACGCCGCGCGCCACCGCCAGCAGCAGTACGGAAACGATCCCTTCGGCCAAGCTTGGCAGCGGCAACCCGCCGGACGGCTATAACCCGACTGTCGAGCCGCTGGACCGGGTGCGTGTTGATTCCGGTGGCCAGGTGCTGACCACCAACCAGGGCGTAGCAGTGGCAGACAACCAGCATTCGCTCAAGATCGGCCTGCGTGGCCCGACCGCGCTGGAAGACTTTATTCTGCGCGAAAAGATCACCCATTTCGACCATGAACGCATTCCCGAACGTGTGGTGCATGCACGCGGCTCCGCCGCGCACGGTTACTTCGAAAGCTACGGCAACTTCAGCGAGCTGACACGCGCCACCGTGTTCGCAGAAGCGGGCAAGCGCACACCGGTCTTCACTCGCTTTTCGACCGTGGCCGGCGAACGAGGTTCCTCCGATACCGTACGCGACGTGCGCGGCTTTGCCGTCAAGTTCTATTCCGATCAAGGTAACTGGGATCTGGTCGGTAACAACATGCCGGTGTTCTTCATTCAGGATGCGATGAAGTTCCCCGACCTGGTGCACGCCGTCAAGCCGGAACCCCATCACGCCATGCCGCAGGCATCGAGCGCGCATGACACCTTCTGGGACTTCGTTTCATTGATGCCGGAATCGACCCACATGCTGCTCTGGCAGATGTCGGATCGCGCCATTCCGCGCAGCTACCGCACCATGCAGGGCTTTGGCGTGCACACCTTCCGCCTGGTCAACGCGGCCGGCGAGTCGCGCTTCTGCAAATTCCACTGGCAGCCGCTGCAGGGCACGCACTCGCTGGTGTGGGACGAAGCGGCCAAGCTCATCGGCGCCGATCCCGACTATCACCGCCGTGATCTGTGGGAAGCGATCGAAGCGGGTGCCTTCCCCGAATGGGAACTGGCGGTGCAGGTATTCACGGAAGAGCAGGCCGAGGCCTTCGCCTTCGACGTGCTCGATCCGACCAAGATCGTGCCGGAAGAACTGGTGCCGCTGACCCCGCTGGGGCGCATGGTACTGAACCGCAATCCCGACAATTTCTTCGCGGAGACCGAGCAGGTGGCTTTCTGCACGGCGCACATTATTCCAGGCATCGATTTCAGTAACGATCCCTTGCTGCAAGGCCGTATCCACTCGTATCTGGATACCCAGATCAGCCGTCTTGGCGGTGTCAATTTCCACGAGATTCCCGTCAATTCGCCGGTGGCCCAGGTGCACAACAACCAGCGTGACGGCATGCACCGCCAAGCCATCCATCGCGGCCGGGTCAGCTATGAACCGAACTCCCTGGGCGGCGGCAGTCCGTTCCAGGCCGGTGCGCAAGGCTTCACCAGTTTCCCCGAGCAGATTGCCGCGGACAAGGTGCGTGGCAAGCCCGAACTGTTTGCCGACCACTATTCGCAGGCGCGTCTGTTCTTCAACAGCCAGTCGTCAGTGGAACAGCACCACATTGCCGCCGCGTTCCGCTTCGAGCTGACGCGGGTGCAGACGCCTGCCGTGCGTGAACGCGTGCTGTCGCTGCTGGCCAATGTGCACCCGGTGCTGGCTGGTTCCGTTGCTGCCGGACTGGGCATGGAAGTGCCTGCGCCGCAGCCGATGGCAACTAAGCTGCCGCTGCCGGAATACGAGCCTTCGCCCGGCTTGTCCCTGCTCAGCCGCCCGGGCGAAACCGGCATCAAGACGCGCAAGGTGGCGATCCTGATCGGCAATGGCGTTGACGGCGCCATGGTGCGCGCGATCTACACTTCGCTGCTCAACGATGGTGCGGTGCCACGTCTGGTCGGATCTCAGCTGGGCAAGGTCCAGGCCAAAGACGGCAGCGTGCTGTATGTCGAAATCACCCTCGAGGCCGGGCCGTCGGTGCTGTATGACGCGGTCGTGGTACCGGATGGCGAGCAGGCAGTCAAGGCGCTTGCCGGCGACGCCCATGCGCAGGACTTTGTGCGTGAGCAGTATCGTCACTGCAAGCCCATCCTGGTCATCGGCGCCGGCACGGCCCTGCTCAAGCAGGCAGGCGTACCGCCGACCTTGCCGGGCGGTGCAGACGATCCAGCGCTGATTGGCGCCGATGGCGAAGATCTGAAAGCGGCAGTCGGCGCCTTCAAGGAAGCGCTCGCGGGTCACCGTTCCTTTGCCCGCGAAACCGATCCGCCAGGCGTATAAGCGCCTGCTGAAAACGGGATCGGACGGCCAGCTCATGCTGGCCGTTTTTCATCATGGTTTCCTTGCCGGCTTCGCGCACCATACGGTGCCAGCGACCTGATATGGGGTGCCCCTGTGGATGCACAGTTGCGCATCGTCCCCCAGTGCCAGGAAAAACGGGCCGGCGCCGGCGTACAAGGTCGAATTGCACCACGATATGGTTTCGGGCGAAACGAGCGCGGTGCACAGCGAGCCTTCGTTGCGCAGGGTCGCCACATACGCGTTCTCGCCCCATTCCGCGGGCTGGGAACACCATACCTGCAGCCCGGTTTTCTCGTTGCGCACGCACAGATACCCATCCGATTGCATGACGAGAATGAAAGCGTCGTTGGGCGAGACCAGCACCTCGTCGGTAGCAAGCGACTGCCCGGCGAGCAAAGTGCTGCCTTTGATGCCATTGTCCGGGCGTGCGCTGACATCGCTTGTCAGCAAGGTCAACAGCAATACTGCCAAACGCACTACCTTGCCCGCGTAAGGGCAGGCGGTCAGTGGTGCGTGGCAGGCACCGGGCGGGGACATGGTCGATACCAGTTGGTGCAGTCGGTCGTAGCAACTCTACACCTGCGTTCCAGGCCGTCCTGTTGGCGTGGCGTGTGACGGCGCTATCGTAAGAGCAGAACAACACTTCGCCGATTGCTGACACGGCGTCCAGCGTGGCAGATATCTCGCCGCAATAAAAAACGCCAGCTTGCGCTGGCCTTTTTGTTTTACGGATAGCTTACATCGCTGGTCTTGGGTTTGTGCAAGGGCTGGTGCGGCACCGGCTTGTCCTTGCGCATGCGCGCCATGCTGCGCTTGAGGAAGTGTTCCAGATCATCGATGATGGTGAACACGGCTGGCACGACCAGCAAACTCAGCAACGTCGACGTGATCAGTCCGCCAATCACTGCAATGGCCATCGGTGAGCGGAAGCTCGGGTCGGCGCCCCAGCCCAGTGCCAGCGGCATCATGCCCGCGCCCATGGCGATGGTGGTCATGATGATCGGGCGGCTGCGCTTGTGGCAGGCGTCGACCAGCGCGTCGAAGCGGTTCATGCCTTCCTGGCGCGCCAGGATCGCATAGTCCACCAGCAGAATCGAGTTCTTGGTCACGATCCCCATCAGCATGATCAGGCCGATCATGGACGGCATCGACAGGGCCTTGCCGGTGATGAGCAGGCCCACAATGGCGCCGCCGATCGACAGCGGCAGGGCCGCCAGAATCGTCATCGGCTGCATGAAGTCCTTGAACAGCAGGACCAGCACACCATAGATGCACAGCACGCCGATCAGCATGGCGATGCCGAAGCTGGCAAACAGCGCTGCCATCTCCTGGGCGTCGCCCAGTTCCGCGATCTTGACCGAGGCCGGCAGCGACTGCATGGCCGGCAGGGCGCGCGCTTCGGCATTGACTTCACCGAGCGAGCGGCCCGACAGTTCCACTTCCAGCGTGACGTTGCGGTTGCGGTTCAGGCGGTCGATCTGGGCCGGGCCGCTTTCCATCGTGATGGAGGCGACGTTGGCCAGCATGACCGGGCCGTTCTTGCCCGGCACGGTCAGACGTTCGATGGCCGACAGGTCGGCGCGCACCGCGTCCGGCAGCTTGACCCGGATCGGCACCTGGCGCTCCGTCAGATTCATCTTGGTCAGCGCCTGGTCGTAGTCACCGGCGGTGGCCACGCGGACGGTCTCGCCAATGGCGGCGGCGGTCACGCCCAGATCGGCGGCGCGGGCAAAGTCGGGACGCACGATAATTTCCGGACGCACCAGCGACGCGCTCGAACTGACATTGCCGATGCCTTTGAGCGTACGCAGTTCGCGTTCCACCTGCTGCGCGGCGGCGGTCAGCGCGACCGGGTCTTCACTGCGCAGCACCAGCTGCATCTTGACACCCGTATCCTGCGGGCCGACCGTGAACTTGGCGCCCGGGATCTGGTCGAGTTTGGTGCGGATCTGGCGTTCGATCGCGTCCAGCGATTCCTTGCGGTCGTCGCGGTGCACTGTGGTCAGGGTCAGCACCGCGCGCCGCGCTTCGGCCGAGGCGCCGGGCGCGAACGCGTCGCCACTGGAGCCACCGCCAATCGAGCTGAAGATGCCGGTCACGCCCTTGACCTCGGTGGCGGCCTTGCGTGCCTGCTCTGCCACCACGCGCGTTTCCGCCAGCGTGGAGCCAGGCGGCAGTTCCACGTTGATCATGGTCTGGGCGCGGTCGGCCGGCGGCACAAAGCCAGTCGGCAGCAGCGGCACCAGCGCAATCGAGGCAATAAAGAAGATGCCGGAACCGACAGCCGTGATCACGCGGTGATTCAGGCACCACTTCATGGCGCGCATGTAGCGCTGCATGATCCAGCCATCCTTCTCTTCCGTGTGCGGCAGCGGCTTGAGAATGTAGGCCGCCATCATCGGGGTGAGCAGACGCGCCACCACCAGCGAGGCGAGAATCGCCAGCACCGCAGTCCAGCCGAACTGCTTGAAGAACAGACCGGGAATGCCGCCCATGAAGGCGGTTGGCAGGAACACGGCGACCAGGGCGAAGGTGGTGGCGATGACGGCCATGCCGATTTCGTCCGCCGCTTCCATCGCCGCCTGCATTGGCGTTTTGCCCATGCGCAGGTGGCGCGAGATGTTTTCAATTTCGACAATCGCGTCGTCCACCAGCACGCCCACCACCAGTGCCAGCGAGAGCAGGGTCACGGTGTTGAGCGTGTAGCCGAACCAGTACTGGCCCAGGAACGCGGGAATCACCGACAGCGGCAGCGCGGCGGCGGCCACCAGCGTGGCACGCCAGTCGCGCAGGAACCAGAACACCACCAGCACGGCCAGCAGGGCGCCTTCGTACAGCAGCTCCATCGAGCCGTCGAAGTTTTCTTCGACCGGGAAGGCGTTGTCGATCACTTCCTTCAGTTCGATATTGGCGTGCGCGGCCTGCAGTTCGGCGATCGCCGCGCGGGCACCCTTGGCGACCGCGATTTCGCTCGCGCCCTTGGTACGGAACACTTCAAAGCCGACCACGCGCTTGCCATCCTGTTCGGCCAGGGAGCGCGGTTCAGCCACGGTGTCGGTCACTTTCGCCACCTGGTCGAGGCGCACCCGGCGCCCGTCCGGCAGCGGAATGTCCATGGCGGCCAGTTCGGCTGCCGTGTTCACGGTGGCGATGGTGCGCACCGATTGTTCGGCGCCGCTGACGTCGCCGCGTCCGCCCGGCGCTTCACGCTGCACGCTGCGCAGCTGGTGCGATACATCCACCGCAGCGACCTTGAGTGCAGCCATGCGCGCGTCGTCGAGCTCCACCCGGATCTCGCGGAACACACCACCGACGCGCTTGACCGCGCCCACGCCTGGTACGCTGAGCAAACGCTTGGCGACCGAATTGTCGACGAACCAGCTCAGTTCCTGGTCGTCCAGCGGCACCCCGCCCTTGTTCGGGGGCGCGGCCGCAGTAAAGGTCATGATCACGCGGCCGGCCGTGGACGCCTTGGTCACGGTCGGGTCGCGCATTTCGGCGGGCAGGTCGGCCTTGACGCGGGCGACCGCGTCGCGCACGTCATTGACGGCATCCGAGATGTTCTTTTCCAGGATGAATTCGACCGTGACCGTGGCCACGCCGTCGAGCACCTTGGTGTAGATGTTCTTGACACCTTGCAGCGTGGCGACCGAATCCTCGATCTTGCGCGCGACTTCGGTTTCAAGCTGGGCCGGCGCGGCGCCGTCCAGCACCGCGCTGACGGTGACGATCGGCAGTTCGATATCGGGGAAATCCTGCACCGCGTTGGCCTTGTAGGCCAGCAGGCCGGCCAGCGTCAGCAGGATGAACAGCATGATCGCCGGTATCGGGTTCTTGATGGAGAGTGCTGAAAAATTCATGATGATCCTTACTTCGGCGCGCCGGCCGCAACGTTGCGCACCAAATCGCCTTCATTGAGGAAACCGGCGCCATTGACGACCACCACCGCATCCGGGGTCAGGCCGCTTATCACTTCGATCCGGTCGCCCAGACGGCGGCCCGACTGCACCTTGATCTGGCTGACGCGCTGGTCCTGATTGAGTTTGAATACGTAGCTGAAGCCGTCGCGCACCACCACCGACTGCTGCGGCACCGTCATGGCATTCGACTGGCCCAGTTCGAACTGGCCGCTGGCGAACATGCCGGCCTTGAACGGCGCGTTGGTGCCGGTGCTCGGCGGCAGGTCGACGTACACCAGCGCGGAGCGGGTTTGCGGATCGATGGTCGGCGCGATCATGCGCACCTTGCCCGTCAGTTCGCTGCCGTTGGCGGCCTTGACGACGGCGCCGGTGCCCGGGCGCAGGCGCGCCAGTTCGCTGGCCGTCACTTCGGCGCGCCACTCCAGGCGACCCTGGCGGATCATGCGGAACAGTTCCGTGCCCACTCCGACCACCGAGCCGACCGTGGCAGTGCGCGCCGAGATCACGCCGTGGTCGGGGGCGACCACCTGGGTGTAGCGCAGGCGCAGTTCCTGCGACGCCAGCGCGGCCTTGGCCGAGGCGATGCGCGCGCGGGCCGTGGTTTCAGCCGTCATGTACTGGCTGATCTGCTGGGCCGAGAGGGCGCCCGAGGCCTTCAAAGATTGGGCGCGCGCCGCGTTGGCCACCGCCTCGCCTGCATTGGCTTCGGCTTCCATCAGGGCGGCGCGCGCCTGGGCCACGTCGGCATTGACGGTATCGGCCGAGAACACGGCCAGCACCTGGCCTTTTTTCACCACGTCGCCCACGTTCACGCGCACGTCCGTCAGGCGCAGACCGCCCGATTCGCTGCCGATGATGGCTTCCTGCCAGGCGACGACGTTGCCGTTGGCGGCCAGCTTGATCGGCAGTTGCGCCGCTTGCGGGCGCACGCTGGTCACGGTCAGCGCGGGCCGGGCAGGTTCGGTTTTCTTGTCGTCAGCGGCGACCGAGGTGGAAGGCTTGACGAGCACGAAGGCAGCCAGGATGAGCAGGGCGCCAATGGCGAGAGCGGGTACAGGTTTGATCAGTTTATTTTTCATGTTATGTCCGGATTCGTTTCGATGGCGATCAGTTTGCGGAAGGCGTCCAGCCGCCGCCGGCTGCGCGGTACAGCGCGACCCATGCGGCATTGCGTTCGCGCTGCAGCGTGACGACCGCGTTCTCGGCCGCCAGGCGGGTGCGGCGCGCGTCTTCCAGTTCGAGCAGGCTGCCGAGCCCATTCTTGTAGCGGTCTTCGGCGGCCACGAAAGCAATGCGGTAGCCTTCCATGGATACCTGTGCATCGCTGCTGCGTTCCGTGCTGCTGTTCAGGTTGACCAGTGCCTGTTCCACTTCGCTCACGGCGCGCCGCGCGCTGGCGCGGTACGAGATGACTGCCGCTTCGTAGCGTGCCTTGGCCGCTTCCACATTGGCGCTGCGGCGCCCGGCGTCGAAGATCGGCAGGCTCAGGGCCAGCGGCCCGATGGTCCAGGTGTCGGTCTGGATGTTTTCGCCGCCACTACGGAAATTGGCCACGCCGACAGAGCCGGACAGCGACAGGCGCGGGAAGCGGTCGGCGCGTGCGCTGCCCACTTCCGCGCTGGCGGCGGCCACTTCCCGCTCGGCCGCAAACACGTCCGGGCGCTGGGCCAGCAACTGGGCCGGCACGGCGCTGACCGCGATGGCCGGCGCAGGCACGGCGGCGCTGGCGCCCAGGCGTGTGCGCAGATCGTTTTCTTCCAGCGCCGTCATCGACACCAGGTTCTTGACGTCGATATCGCACAGCGCCTTTTGAAAGATGAAGCGGCTGTTGCCTTCGGCCGCGCTGGCACGTGCCAGGGCCGCCGTGGACGGCGACTGGAAGCCCGCTTCGGCCGTCAGCTGGGTCAGACGCGCAGTGTCGGCGCGCGATTGCGCATCCTGCTTCGCCACTTCCAGTAGCTGCTCGCAGCTGCGCAGGCTGTAATACAGGCTTGCCACTTCGGCGGCGACGGCCACGCGCGCTTCGTGCCAGCCGGCGGTGGCGCCGGCCAGACGGGCCTGGGCCGCATCGCGGTCGGCGCGGCGCCCGCCAAACAGGTCGATTTCCCATCCCGACTGCAGGGCCGCTTGCGAGGTGGTGCCGCCGGGGAGGGTGCTTTGCTGGTTGGCGCGGGTGACGCCGACCGTCGCGTCGAGCGATGGCAGCAGGGCCGCGCCAGCGGCGGCGCGCTGGGCACGCGACTGGGCGATGCGCGAACCGGCGGTGGCGATGGTCGGGCTGGCCGCCTGGGCCGCGTCGATCAGCTGCACCAGCAGCGGGTCGCCCTGCTGGCGCCACCAGCCATTCAGATCGGTTAGGCTGCCGTTGTGGGCGGGCGGCGTGTTCCATTGTGCCGGCGTGGGCGCTTCCACCTTCGCTGGTGGCGCAAGCGCGCACGCCGATAGTGCCAGCGGCAGTATCAGTGTCGTTGCTATTCTCATTCTTGTTTCTTTCATGGCGGGGAAACGGGTGTGGCGAGTGCGGTACGGCGTGCCTGTTCGGCGTGGACGATAGCCTCGCCATAGTCGACCAGGCGGTCCAGCCAGGTGTCGATGGCGGCTTCGGAGTCGAGCAACTGCGGTGTGATCTTGTCGATGACGTCGCGCGCGATCATCAGCTGCAGCGCCATGCCCACAATGCAGAAGGACAGGCGCGACAGGTCGTCGTCAGTGGCCGGCAGCTGCATGTGGCGCGCGATGACCTGGGTCAGGCCGGCGTGGGCAGGGCGGATGTCGCTGTCGATCTCTTCGTGCCACAGGCCGGTCGGTTCCAGCATTTCGCGAAACCACAGGCGCATGCACATGCGCGCCAGGTCGCCCTGTTTGAGCGGTTCCAGCAAATGGGAATAGAACTCGCGCAGCGCATCGCGCAGGCTCAGATCGGGGCGGGTAAACGCTTCGATGTCTTCGGTGCGGTGCGGTGCCGGTTCGGTAAAGGCGGCGCGGTACAGGCCGGCCTTGTCGCCGAAGTAGTAGCTGATGGAGGCGATATTGGTGCCGGCCGCGAGCGCGATTTCGCGGGTCGAAGTCTTGGCGAAGCCCTGTTCGGCAAACAGGCGCATTGCTGTCATCAACAGCCGTTCGCGCGACTGCACGCCGTCCGAACGGCTTTTGCGTGCTTCCTCGGGAGGTGGGGGTGATTTTTCCATAGGCGTGATTAAATCATAAAAATCAAACGATTGATAGACTTAAATCGTTTGCTTGATTTATTTCCAGCCATAAAGAAATAGCCATGCTGCAGCGCGTCAAAAAGGCGAGCTCCGCAGGTCGTCAGGCTTGATTCTTTGCTATGGAATTGTCGAAATGTTTACGGTATTTCTACGGTATTGCATCGCAACATAAACTGGGGTATATTGATCCTGTCTCCTCCAATACTTCTTCGAAGGTTGGATTACCGCCCGATACCGCAAGGTAGTCGGGCGTTTTTTTTGGGAGATCGAGCCGGGCTCAGTGTTTTTCGCGCAGGGCGAGGATGAAGGTGCTGCCCTGGCCGAATTCGCTGTGGAAGAACAGCTTGCCGCCCAGCAGATTGGCCAGGTTCTGGCACAGGTACAGGCCCAGTCCCGCGCCTTCGGCGTGCCGGGTCGAGGTCGAGTCCAGCTGGGAAAATGCCTGGAACAATTTCGGCTGGTCTTCCGGCTTGATGCCGGCGCCCGTGTCGGCCACCGCGAATTCGGTCACCAGCTGGCCTTCCTCGAGGCGCTGGCTGAGCGACACGTTGACCGAACCGGCATCGGTGAATTTGATCGCATTATTGACCAGGTTGATAATGATCTGGGTCAGTGCGCGCTTGTCCGAATCCACCACCACCGGTTCCGACGGCAGGTTCACGCCCAGCGCCAGCCCCTTTTGGGCGGCCAGCGGGCGCAGGCTGTCGACCGTCTGGGCGAGCAGATCCTGGCACTGCACCCGTTCGAGTGCGAGCGTGACCTTGCCCGATTCGATCTTGGCCACATCCAGAATGTCGTTAATCAGCGACAGCAGATGGCGCGCGCTGGTGCGTATCGTATTGAGCTGCTTGTCCTGGTCGGGCGTGAGCGGGCCGGGAAGCTTCATCAGCAGGGCGCCAGTAAAACCGATGATGGCATTGAGCGGCGTGCGCAGCTCGTGCGACATGTTTGCGATGAAGGCCGACTTCATGCGGCTCGCTTCCGCCAGCTCCAGGTTCTTGTGCGCGATTTCGCGGTTGATGGTTTCCAGTTCGGCGGCGTGGTGCGCCAGCCGCATGTTCAATTCGATCACCTGCCGTTCACGCGCCTGCAGCTCGCTGTTGACCTGGACCGCCTGTTCGTAGGTGGAGATCAGGAGGTCGAGAATTTGCTGGCGTCCGGCGTGGATGAAATGCTTTTGTTCGCCCAGATACAGGGCGATGCCCTCGGTGCTTTGCGCTTCGCGCAGCTTCTGGTTGACCAGCATGTGGCTGATGCGGCTGAGCAGATACTCTTCGGCGTAGGGCTTGCGGATGAAATTGTCGGCGCCGCATTCGATGCCGCGGATGATGTCCTTGGCGTCGTTCAGTGCCGTCACCAGAATCACGGGAATGTCGCGCAGTTCCGGGTCTTCCTTGATTGCGCGGCATAGCTCGTAGCCATTCAGTTCCGGCATGATGATGTCGGACAGGACCAGGTGCGGCCGGTGTTCGCGCAGCAGTGCCAGCGCCAGGCGCCCGTTGGCAGCGACCCGGACGCGGTAGGACCTGGACTGGATCAGGCGGCGCAGGCGTTCGGCCTGGGTCGGGCTATCCTCGACGATCAGAATCTCGAACTGGTCTGGCTGGATTTCGCACGATGCGTCCACGCGGGTTTCCTTGTACTAGGGCAGGTTGAGAACGACTATATCATGCATCCTCGCCCTGGAAAGCGCCCGCACGCCACGTCAGTACCAGGGTATCGCGGTGGCCGTTCTCCCCGACCGGCTGGATCGGGGTGGACTCGTGGATCACCCTGGCGTCGTCAAGCAGCAGCAAGGTCCAGGGTTCGAGCATGGTGAAGCGCTTGCCATCCGGGCCGGCGGCTTCGAACACCCGCGTTTCGCCGCCCTTGATATGGTGGCGCCCGACCAGCAGCACGGCCACGAAGTCGACGCCGTCGCGGTGGGCGCCTTCCGGCGTTGGCCGGCCGATGCCTTCAAGCGTATCGATGCGGAACTGATGCGCCTCGACGTACCAGCGCGGCTCGCCGCGCGCTTGCGAACAGACCTGGCCCAGGGCCGCGATCAGGCGTTCCCAGGCCGGGTTGGCGACCGTGCCCGGCGCCACCGGCTCGAACAGCCGGTGCATCCCGCCGTGCAGGGCGTTGTACTCGACCGGCTGCCAGTGCGCGCGGTGGGGTGTCTGGGTCAGTGTGCTGCCCTCCTGGATGAAGCAGGAATGGCGGCGGCGGCGGTAATTGCCGCCGTCCTTCAGGTAGTTGTCGAGTGCGAGGTGATCCCAGCTGGCAGCGAGCGCATCGAGCTCGGCTCGGGTGCAGCCCGCCAGGGCGCAAACGTCGGACGGATCAAGCAGGGCGTATCCGGTGGTGCGCAGCGCGTCGGTGAGCTGCGCCATACCCGTAAAGGGTGGTGCGGGAGTTGTCATTCCGATAGCGTAGCATTTTTGCGCCCGCCTGTCCCGCTGCCGGCATTACTTCAGCGGCTGTTCGCTGTTTTTGCGGGTGAAGGTTTGCGAACGGATTGCGCCGTCGCGCCTGACGTTGAGGGTGTTGGTCTGGTTCGGCAGGTAGTCGGCCAGGATGTCGTGATGGACGCGCGCGACGCGCTCAAGCGCGGTTTGCTCCAGTTCCTGGTACACCACCACGCTTTCGACCCCGGCCGTCAGCCCAAGCCACTTGAGCGGCAGGCGCTTGCCGTCAGCATCAAGCAGGTAGAAGTGCGCGTCGATATACTTGCGCAGCAGTTCTTCGCCGGCGCGCTCGCCCACATCGACCATGCCTTTGGCGCGCATTGCCAGCAGGGCGTCGATATCGTGCGCCATCAGCGTGTGCACCACCTCCACGCTGCCGGTCTTGTCGTTGTGGGCGATTTCGGTAATCCCGGTATGGAAGCGGTGCGCCAGCGCGCCGGCGCTGGCACCGCACAGGGCGGCGGCCAGGGCCAGTTTCAACAGCAGCGCTTTCATTGCGCTTCCTTGGTCTTGCCCAGCGGCGTCTTGAAGTCCTTCATCAGATCATCCTTGCCCTTGTCGGTCTTGAACAGCTCTACCCGCGACTGGGCGATCTTGCGCGGCCAGCTGTTGTTCGAGGTATCGATGTCGGCGGTTTCCCAGTACGGGTCCTGGGTCAGGCCCACCATTGCTTCATCGGTGACAATCAGCTTGGTGATTTTTTTCGCGGAGTAGCGCCATACTTCGGCAGGGATCCGTTCCACGTATTTTTTGCCGGACTTGAGTTCGATCTCCAGTACCAGCGGCGTCACCAGGCCGCCGGCGTTGGAAAAGTCGACCAGGTACAGATGCTTGCCCTGTTTGAGCAGCGCCTTTTCCCAGTCTTCCAGTTCGGCCTGGCCTTCGTTGTACTTGTTGCGGTCCTTGTTGGTGACGGTGAACTCGTCGTGTTCGTTGTAGAAGTCCTTCAGCCCTGGCTGCACATCCACACGGCGCGGCACGCCCTTGTCGCGCTGCACCGACAGCGAGACCGGCTCGGCCTCTTTCTGCGCGCGCTTCCAGGCTTTTTCGGTTTCCGGATTCTTGGTGCTGACGCCGTATTCGGTGATCCCGTCCACACTCACGTCGACCGCATCGGTGGTGTAGAACCAGCCGCGCCAGAACCAGTCCAGGTCGGTGCCGGACGCGTCTTCCATGGTGCGGAACAGGTCGGCCGGGGCCGGACGCTTGAATTTCCAGCGCTGCGCATACTCGCGGAAGGCATGGTCGAACAGTTCGCGGCCCAGCACCGTTTCACGCAGGATGTTGAGCGCAGTAGCCGGCTTGCCGTAGGCATTGTGGCCGCGCTGGATCACCGAATCGGAGTTCGTCATGATCGGCACCTGGTTCTTGCTGCGCATGTACTCGACGATGGCACGCGGTTCGCCGCGGGTGTCGGCAAAGTCTTCTTCCCATGCGCGTTCGGCCAAAAATTCGAGGAAGGAGTTCAGGCCTTCGTCCATCCAGGTCCATTGGCGCTCGTCGGAATTGACGATCATCGGGAAGTAGTTGTGGCCCACCTCGTGGATGATCACGCCGATCAGGCCATACTTGGTGCGGCGCGACCAGGTCAGTTCACCGGTCTTCTTGTCCTTGGTCGGACGCGGACCGTTGAACGAGATCATCGGATACTCCATGCCGCCGATCGGGCCATTTACCGACAGCGCCACCGGATACGGATAATCGAATGAATACTTGTTGTACTGCTCGATGGTATGGATGATGGCCTGGGTCGAATAGCGCTCCCACAGCGGATTGCCTTCCTTCGGATAGAAGGACATGGCCATCATGTCGGTGCCGCCTTTCTTGTAGCCTTGCGCGTCCCAGATGAACTTGCGGCTGGTGGCAAAGGCGAAGTCGCGCACGTTGTCGGCCTTGAAGCGCCAGGTGCGATTGCCTGGCACGCGGGTCTTCTCGGCCGCTTCGGCTTCCTGCTGGGTGACGATGATCACCGGTTTGGACGCCGTTCTGGCCTGCTGCAGGCGTTCGCGCTGGGTAGCGCTCAGCACCGCTTCCGGGTTTTGCAGTACGCCCGTGCTGGCGACGATATGGTCGGCCGGCACCGTGATCTCGACGTCGTAGTCGCCGAATTCAAGCGTGAATTCGCCGTCGCCGATGTATTGCTTGTTCTGCCAGCCGGCGGCGTCGTAGTAGGCGGCCATGCGCGGGAACCACTGGGCGATCTCGAACAGGTCGTTCTTGTCGTCGAAACGCTCGTAGCCGTTGCGCCGGCCAAGCACATTCATCTCCGGCACATTGAAGCTCCATGCCATCTCGAAGGTCGTTTTCGCGCCCGGCTTGAGCGGCTGCGGCAGGTCGATCCGCATCATGGTCTTGTTGATGGTGTACTTGAGCGGCTGGCCGGCCGCATCCTTCACGGCAGCGATCTTGAAGCCGCCGTCGAAGCTGCGGCTTTCTATCAAAAAGCGCATGGCTTCGAAGCGCACGCCATCGGCCTGGGTACCCTTGGCCCAAGCTTCGCGCGAGGGCAGGGTGGCTGTCACCAGGCGGTCGGCGTCGGGGCGGAACATGTTCTGGTCCAGCTGTACCCACAGGTAGCTCAGGGTATCGGGCGAATTGTTATGGTAGGTGACGGTACCGGCGCCGCTGATGCTGCGCTTGGCTTCGTCCAGCGTGGCGCGCAGCTTGTAGTCGGCGCGCTGCTGCCAGTAGGCGTGGCCGGGGGCGCCGGACGCGGTGCGGGTGTCGCCCGGCGTCGGCAGCAGTTCTTCCAGCTGGCGGAATTTGTCGTCGGCGATATCGGCGGCGCTGGCGCCGGCGGCTGTGAAGGCCGCGAAGGCGGCCAGAATCAGGCTTTTCTTGAGCATGTGCTTCATTTCGTTTTCGTCTTGAGCGGCGTGCGGTAGTCCTTCATCAGGTCATCCTTGCCTTTGTCGGTCTTGAACAGCTCCACGCGCGACTGGGTGATCTTGCGCGGCCATGCATTGTTGGTGGTATCGATGTCGGCGGTTTCCCAATACGGGTCCTGGGTCAGGCCCACCATCGGTTCGTCGGTCACAATCAGCTTGGTGATTTTTTTGGACGAATAGCGCCATACTTCGGCGGGAATGCGCTCGATGTATTTTTTGCCGGACTTCAGTTCGATCTCCAGCACCAGCGGCGTGACCAGGCCGCCGGCGTTGGAAAAATCGACCAGGTACAGATGCTTGCCCTGCCTGAGCAGCGCCTTCTCCCAGTCTTCCAGCTCGGCCAGGCTTTCGCTGTACTTGTTGCGGTCCTTGTTGGTGACGGTGAATTCGTCGTGCTCGTTGTAGAAGTCCTTGAGCTCCGGCTGGGCGTCGACGCGGCGCGGCAGGCCCTTGTCGCGCTGGACCGACAGGGCGATTGGTTCAGCATCCTTCTGCGCCTTCTTCCAGGCTTTTTCCACTTCCGGGTCTTTGCTGCCGACGCCGTATTCGGTGATGCCGTCCACGCTCACATCGACCGCGTCGGTGGTATAGAACCAGCCGCGCCAGAACCAGTCAAGGTCGGTGCCGGAGGCGTCTTCCATGGTGCGGAAGAAGTCGGCCGGGGTGGGGCGCTTGAATTTCCAGCGCGTGGCGTATTCGCGGAAGGCATAGTCGAACAGCTCGCGCCCCAGCACACTCTCGCGCAGCACGGTCAGCGCGGCGGCCGGCTTGGCGTAGGCGTTCGCCCCGAACTGCAGCAGCGATTCGGAATTGGTCATGATGGGCACCTGGTTCTTGCTGCGCATGTAGGCCACGATGCTGCGCGGCTCGCCACGCTGGCGCGGGAAATCCGCTTCCCAGGCGTCTTCGGCCAGGCCTTGCACAAAGGTGTTCAGGCCTTCGTCCATCCAGGTCCACTGGCGTTCATCGGAATTGACGATCATCGGGAAGTAGTTGTGGCCCACCTCGTGGATGATCACGCCAATAAGGCCATACTTGGTGCGGCGCGACCAGGTCAGTTCACCGGTCTTCTTGTCCTTGGCGGGACGCGGACCGTTGAACGAGATCATCGGGTATTCCATGCCGCCGGCCGGACCGTTGACCGAAATGGCCACCGGATACGGGTAGTCGAATGAGTACTTGTTGTATTGCTCGATAGTGTGAATGATCGCCTGAGTCGAATACTTTTCCCACAGCGGGTTGCCTTCCTTGGGATAGAAAGACATGGCCAGCATGTCGGTGCCATCCTTCTTGTAGCCTTGCGCATCCCAGATGAATTTGCGGCTGGTGGCAAAGGCGAAGTCGCGCACATTGTCGGCCTTGAAGTGCCAGGTGCGGGTGGCGCTGGCGCGCGATTTTTCGGCCGCTTCGGCTTCCTTCTGGCTGACGATGATGACCGGGCGGCTGGCGGTGCGCGCCTGGCGCAGGCGTTCGCGCTGGGCCGCGCTCAGCACCGCATCGGCATTTTGCAGCACGCCCGTGCTGGCCACAATATGGTCGGCCGGGACCGTGAGCTGGACGTCGAAGTCGCCGAACTCCAGCGTGAATTCGCCGCCGCCCAGGAACTGCTTGTGCTGCCAGCCATACACGTCGTAGTAGGCCGCCATGCGCGGATACCAGTAGGCGATTTCGAAGATGTCGTTCTTGTCGTCCTTGAAGTGCTCGAAGCCGCTGCGCGAGCGCTCCAGGCGCGCGTCGTTGATCCGGAAGCTGTAGTCGACGCTGAAGACGAAGCGCTGGCCCGGCTTGAGCGCTTCCTGCAGGTCGATCCGCATCATGGTCTTGTTGATGGTGTACTTGAGCGGCTGCCCGTCCGCGCCCTTGACGGCGCCGATGTTGTAGCCGCCTTCGAAACCGGGCGTCTCGACAATGCTGCGCATGGCTTCGTAATGCAGGCCGTCTTCATCGCTCTTGGCCTTGGACCAGGCTTCGCGCGATTCGACGGTGGCCGTGGCGCGGGCGTCGGAATCGGGACGGAACTTGTTCTGGTCCAGCTGCAGCCACAGGTAGCGCAGCGTATCCGGCGAATTGTTATGGTAGGTGATGGTCTCGCTGCCGCTGATGCTGCGTTTGGCTTCGTCGAGGGTGGCGCGGATGGTGTAGTCGGCACGCTGCTGCCAGTAGCCGTGGCCGGGCGCGCCGGCGGCATTGCGCACCGCGTTCGGCGTCGGCAGGATTTCTTCCAGCTGACGGAATTTATCGTCGGCGATGTCGGCGGCGGACACCGCAAAGGACAGGCACAGGACCGCGAGGCCGAACGGCAAACGTAGCATGCATCACCTTGGGAAGATGGATTTTTGGATCAAGCATTCTAAACTTAGCCCAATGTCAAGTGTCCGGCGGAATTGTAAAAAACCTGAAACATCGCACAGCTGCGCGTTATGATGGCTCGCATGATGATTGCAGCCGGAGACTGCGCCGATGGATATTGATTTCAAGGCAAGCATTTTAGTGGTGGACGCCTCGCCCGAGCATCTGGTCGAGATCGAGGAACACTTGCAGGATCGCTATCACGTCAAGCTGGCGCGCAGCGGCGCCGATGCGTTGCGCGTGGCGCGCCAGGCCCCCCAGCCCGACCTGATGCTGCTGGCCGCCAGTCTGCCCGACATGACCCCGTTTGCCCTGCTGGCCGACATGCAGTGCCACTTCCTCAGCGCCGATGTGCCGGTGCTGTTCGTCTGCGCGCATGACGCGCTGGACGACCAGCAGCGCGCGCTGCGTGAAGGCGCGAGCGATGTGCTGGTGCGGCCATTCGCGCCGGCGATATTGCGGGCCCGGGTCGACACATTGATGCAGCTGCGGGCGGCGCGCGCCATGCTCAAGGACCAGCGCCGGCACATGGCGCACCAGGTGGCCGAGCGCACGCGCGAGCTGTCGCTGATGCAGGATGCGACCGTGATTGCGATGGCCTCGCTGGCCGAGTCGCGCGACGGCGACACCGCCAACCATATCCGCCGCACCCAGCATTATGTGGCCGCGCTGGCGCGCGAGATGCGCTATAACGCGCGCTTTTCCGACGAACTCACGGATGACAATATCGCCCTGCTGTTCAAGGCGGCGCCGCTGCACGACATCGGCAAGGTCGGCGTGCCGGATGCGATCCTGCTCAAGCCCGGCAAGCTCACGGACGAGGAATTCGAAACCATGAAGCTGCACACCGTGTACGGCCGCGATGCCATTGCCGGGGTTGAGCAGACGCTGGGCGGCAGCAACCAGTTTTTGCGCTATGCGCGCGAGATCTGCTATTCGCACCAGGAGTACTGGGATGGCTCGGGCTATCCGCAAGGTCTGGCCGGTGAAGCCATTCCGCTGGCCGCGCGCCTGATGGCCGTGGCGGACGTATACGACGCGCTCATTTCCAGCCGTTCCTACCGGCCCGCGTTCACCCACGAAACCGCGGTGGAACTGATTCGCCAGGCCGGTGGCGAGCATTTCGATCCGGATGTGGTCGACGCCATGCTGGCGGTCGAGGAGAAGTTCCGGGTCATCGCCTTGCAGTTCCAGACCAGGCCGGAATGAATTGTTGTGCGAAGGCCATACCGGCGAGATTTCACAATTTCCATATGTTATAGTCAATACAGAAGAACGGGTGCGGCCGCTTCCGACATGACAATCTGGAGTGCAATACATGCGGACTCAAGGATACCTTGCGTTTGTCACCGGTATTTGCCTGACCGTCTGGACCTGTCTGGTGGTGATGGATGCCCAACAGGCCAGCATTCGCAGTAATTTTCAGTATGACACCCAGAAGGTCGCCAGCGATACCAACACGCGTCTTCAGATCTACTTCGACATGCTGCTCAGTATCAAAAGCAGCTTCGCCATCAATCAGAACATGGACCGGGCGCAGTTCGCGCGCTTTGTCCAGGAACTCAATCTGGCCCAGCGTTATCCCGGCTTCCAGGCAATCCAGTTTGTGCGGCGTGTGCCCGCCAGCGCTCTGCCGGCCTTTGTGGATGCCGTGCGCGCCGACACCTCGCTGCGCGCCGACGGTTATCCCGGCTTTGATGTGCACCCCGAGATCGTCAGCGACGAGCACTTCATCATTGAATATACCGAACCGCTGAAAGGCAACGAGAACGCTTTCGGCCTTGACCTGGCCGCGCTGCCACCGCACCGGGCCGCGCTGGAGTCAGGCCGCGACAGCGGCGCCATTGTCGCCACCGAGCGCATCACGCTGGTGCAGGACAATAGCGGCCAGCCCGGCTTCGTTGCGCGCGCGCCGGTGTACCGCCACAACATGCCCTTGTCGAGCGTGGAGGAGCGCCGGCGCGCGCTGGTCGGCTGGGTGGCGATTGTCTTTCGTGTCAATAATCTGATGCACGAAGTGATCGATCCGGGCACCTTGCCGCAGCTGTCGATGCGCATCCACGACGCCGGCGATGTGTTTGCCGGCAAGCGGATGGCGCCCGCTGCCTCCAACATCATGTTCGATACCACCAGTGCGGGCGAGCGCATCGTGACGGGACTGCATGCTGAAAAGCGCCTGAGCGTGGCGCAACGCGAATGGATCGTTACCTTCGGCGCGCGCGCGGGCGGCCGCTACAGCCCCGATCTGACCCCGGTGTACGGCATTGCGCTCGGTGGCGCGGCGGTCAGCGGTTTGCTCACGGCGCTGCTGCTGGCATTTCACCGCAGCCGCGAACTGGCCGACCAGGTGCGCAAGGCGCTCGATGAACAACGCGCGTTCCAGGACAGCGCCGCGGTTGGCATCGCCCTGTTTTCGCATGGCGTGATCCTGCGCTGCAACCGCGGCATGGAAGAGATGCTCGGTTACGATCCTGGCACGCTGGAAGGCAATCCAACGTCGGTGCTGCGCCAGGCCCACGGCGGCGGGGTGGACGTGCTTGCGGTCGACCCGGTCACCCACCGCTGGCAAAGCGAGCTGGAACTGGTGCGCAAGGATGGCAGCGTGATCTGGTGCCTGATCAACGGCAAGGCGGTCGATCCGGCGGACCTGAGCAAGGGCGGCGTGTGGGTCATTCAGGACATCAGCGACCGCAAGCAGACCGAGGCCGCGCTGGTCGACGCCAGGGACGGCCTGCAGCACAGCCTGAGCGAACTGGCGCTGCAAAAGGCCAATGTGGAGTCGGCGCACAGCGATCTGTCGTCCGTGCTGCTGACGCTGAAACAGGCGCAGACCAATCTGATCACGTCCGAAAAAATGGCCTCGCTCGGCTCGCTGGTGGCGGGCGTGGCGCATGAACTCAATACGCCGATCGGCAACAGCCTGCTGACGGCCACTGCGCTTGACGACATGGTGCGCGTCTTCGAGAACAAATACATGGACGGTGGCGTCAAGCGCTCGGCACTCGAAGCGCTGCTGGCGGACACCAAGACCGCCTGCGCGATCATGGCCAGTTCATTGCGGCGCGCGGCCGATCTGATCAACTCCTTCAAACAGGTAGCGGTCGACC
>DASWMN010000242.1:0-11139 GCA_036399735.1 Telluria sp.
AGGAATGGCGAAAAAGGCCGTCGTAGGTGCCGTCATGCACAAGCTCGCCCATCTCATTTACGGCGTGCTAACCAACGGCAAGCCCTTCGATCCTCAATATCTGAATAAAGGGCTTGCCATCCAAGACAGTATCTGACCCCGATTCTGCAACATTGCTTACATGGCGGCGCCGACCAGGCTGGTCACGCGGATGGTTTTGGTTTCGGGGATTTCGTTGTGCGACAGTACTTTCAACTGGGGCAGCGCACGGCGCAGGAAGCGCGACAGCATGGCGCGCAGCGGGCCCGGCACCAGCAGCACCGGCGTCAGTCCCATCTGTTCTTGCTGGTTGGCTGCATGGCCGGCCTGCTGGGCAATCGTGTCAGCCAGACCCGGTTCGATGCCGGCACCGTCGCCGCCCGCGCCCAGGGCCTGCATCAGCAGACGTTCCAGGCGGTTGTCCAGCGTCATCACCGACAGTTCATTGGTGCCCGGGAACAGCTGCTGCACGATGGCGCGACCCAGCGCGACCCGCACTACGGCCGTCAGTTCGTTCGGGTCCTGGGTTTGCGGCGCGTATTCGGCCAGCGTTTCGATGACGCTGCGCATGTCGCGGATGTGCACGCCTTCAACGAGCAGGTTCTGCAACACTTTCTGCAAGGTCGACAGCGAAACCAGTTTCGGCACCAGGTCTTCCACCAGCTTCGGTGCATCCTTGGCCAGATGGTCAAGCAGCGCTTGCACTTCCAGGCGGCCCAGCAGTTCCGAGGCGTGCGTGGTGATCACGTGGTTCAGGTGGGTGGCCACCACGGTGCCGGCGTCAACCACGGTATAACCCATGTTCTGGGCGTCATCCTTGAGCCCGGCGTCGATCCAGATGGCTGGCAGGCCGAAGGCGGGATCAGTGGTCACCAGCCCTGGCAGCGTGCCGCTGGCCATGCCCGGATTGATCGCCAGGAACTGGCCGGACAGCGCTTCGCCCTGCCCCACTTCCACGCCCTTGAGCGTGATGCGGTAGGCCGACGGTTTGAGTTCCAGATTGTCGCGGATGTGCACCGGCGGCGCCAGGAAGCCGACTTCCTGGGCGAATTTCTTGCGGATGCCTTTGATGCGCTTGAGCAGCTCGCCGCCCTGGGTCTTGTCGACCAGCGGAATCAGGCGGTAGCCCACTTCCAGGCCCAGGGTGTCGACCGGCAGAATGTCCTGCCAGGTCGCTTCTTCGTTCTCGGCCGGCGCGGCGGCAGCAGCGGGGGCGGCCTCCTCCACCGGTTTAGGCGCTTTCAGGCGGCGCCGCACCAGGTAGCCGGCGCCAACCAGGCCGCCGGCCAGCATCAGGAATACCAGGTTCGGCATGCCCGGAATCAAGCCCAGACCGCCGATGATGGCGCCGGTAATGAACAGCACTTCCGGCTTGGCGAACAACTGGCCCACCAGCTGGGTGCCGATGTCCTGGTCGCTGGCCACGCGCGACACCACAATACCGGCCGCGACCGAGATGATCAGCGACGGAATCTGCGCCACCAGGCCGTCACCGATGGCCAGCAGGGTGTAGGTCTCGAGTGCTTTGCCGAACGGCAGGTCATGCTGCAGGATACCGACCAGCAGACCGCCAATCACGTTGATCACGGTGACCATGATGCCGGCCACGGCATCGCCGCGTACGTATTTGGACGCACCGTCCATGGCGCCGTAGAACTCGGCTTCCTGGCCGACTTCCAGGCGGCGCCGGCGCGCTTCGTCTTCGCCGATCAGGCCAGCATTCAGGTCGGCGTCAATCGCCATCTGTTTACCTGGCATCGCATCGAGGGCGAAACGCGCGCCCACTTCGGCGATCCGGCCCGCACCCTTGGTCACCACGGTGAAGTTGATGATGGTCAGAATGATAAAGACGATCAGACCGACCGTGTAGTTACCGCCAATCAGGAAGTGGCCGAACGCCTCGATCACTTTACCGGCCGCCGCGCCACCGGTGTGGCCTTCGGTCAGCACCACGCGGGTGGAGGCAACGTTGAGCGACAGGCGCAGCATGGTCGACACCAGCAGAATGGTCGGGAAGGCCATGAAGTCGAGCGGCTTGACGGTGTACAGGCTGGTCAGCAGCACAATCACGGCCAGCGCGATGTTGAAGCTGAAGAAGACGTCGAGGATGAAGGCCGGCAAGGGCAGAATCATCATCGACAGCAGCAGCACGATGATGATCGGGGCCGCCAGCGCGCTGCCGCCGCCCTTCATGCCGGCCATCCATGCTGGTAACTTGATGCTGTTCATTAATGTGCTCCCTTGGTCGGATCAGGTTTTTTCTGTGAGGCTGGATCGTGCGGATCGAGTTCCGGCGGTACCGGCAGGCGGCCCGGGCGATCCGGATACTTGCCGCCGCCCTTGTTGAAGGCGCGCAGCTGGAAGACGTAGGCCAGCACTTCGGCCACGGCCGAGTACAGCGCTTCCGGAATTTCATCGCCGATTTCAGTGTGCTTGTGCAGGGCACGCGCCAGTGCCGGCGCTTCCAGCAGGGCGACCTTGTGTTCTTTTGCCAATTCGCGGATCTTGGCGGCGACCTCGTCGCTGCCCTTTGCGACCACGCGCGGCGCGCCGCCCTGGCCGTCGGTGTATTTCAGCGCCACCGCATAGTGGGTTGGGTTGGTGACCACCACGTCGGCGGTCGGCACGTCGGCCATCATGCGGCGCTTGGCCATTTCGCGCTGCAACTGGCGAATCTTGCCCTTGATTTGGGGATTGCCGTCGGACTCTTTCGATTCCTGGATCACTTCCTGGCGCGTCATCTTGAGCTTGTTGGCGTAGTGCCAGATCTGGTAAGGCGCATCGATCGCCGCTACCACGCCCAGACCGCCAACGATGTACAGGAAGGCATACGCCATCATCGAGACCATGTGCGACATGCCGTTGCGCAGCGGCTCGGAAGCAAGCGTCATGACTTCTTCCTTCTGGCTCATCACGACCAGCCAGGCCACGGTGCCCACCACGATGGTCTTGGCAATTGCCTTGAGCAATTCGACCAGGGCGTTGGTCGATACCATGTTCGACAAGCCCGACGCCGGATTGAGCTTGGAGAACTTCGGCATGAAGGCTTTGGAGGAAAACAGGAAGCCGCCGATCACCAGCGGCGAGGCAACCGCCACGAACATGATGGCCAGCGCCAGCGGCAGGCAGGCCAGCATGACCTGGGCAATGTCGCTCCCCACCCGCAAAATCAGAACATTGGCGTCGAACACCTGGTCGCGCGTGAGCGACAGGCCGGACACCATCACCCGGTTCAGCTCGCGCACCAGACCACCGCCGGTGAACCACAGGCCGCAACCGGCTGTCATCAGCACCGAAAACGTCGCCAGTTCGCGCGAACGGGGGACGTCGCCCTCCTTGCGGGCATCTTCCAGTCGCTTGGGACTGGCTGATTCGGTTTTTTCTGCGTCGCTGTCGTCGGACATGGGGCGGCCTCTATGGAACAGATGCCATTATTCGCGATATTGCTCCTGAGCTATCTCTGGAACAGGACCGGGAATACCCCTGTTACCGCGCGACCGGGGGGACAACGCGCTACATAAAACTGACATATGAACACTATTTAGTGACCGGAAATGGGCGTAACTTATCGTTGTGAAAAGGGGACGAACGCATGTGCGCCAGCCGTCCCATGTTGAAATAAGTTATAGTAGCGAAGTGCTATCAAGACAATTTTGCATAGTGCATCGCTTTGGCGCCGTAAAATTTGACCCCATGCGCAGTCTTCCCATGTCGGTTAGCTGATCCTGCAGTGCCTCTCCGCCCTCTGCGTCGAGTCGCCTGCCGCGTCAGATTTTTGTGTGCTGTTGCCAAGACCGGAACGTTATGAACACTCGCTTTTTAGATCTGCCTCGCTTTCACAAGCAGCTTGTTGCTGCCAGTTTCGATTTCGCCTGCCTTCCCCTGCTGCTGTATTTTTCGCTGATTCTGCACTTCGACGGCATACCAGCGGGGATGTTTAGCGACTACGCGATGCTGGCCCTGGGCGCCAGCCTGACCGGCCTGCCGGTGTTCGTACGCCTGGGCATGTACCGCGCCGTGATCCGCTACATCCGCTCCGAAATCGCGATCGCCGCGGTCAATTGCGCAACCCTGGCCGCACTGCTGCTGGCGGCCATCCACATGGTGTCCGATCCGCACCCGCTGTCGGTCACGCCGTTCCTGATCTTCTGGGCCTCGAGCATTCTGTACATTCTGGCCAGCCGCTTTGCGGCGCGGCGCTGGCTGCACTCGCGCGGCCACCTCAACGACAAGGTGCGGGTGGCCATCTACGGCGCGGGCGAAGCGGGCAGCCTGCTGGCGCGCGCCATCATGCCGGGCAACGAATACGAGGCGGTGCTGTTCGTCGACGACAATCCACAGCGCGTCAACACCACCATTGGCGGCATTCGCGTGTATCCGGCCAGCGCGCTCGAACACCTGGCCAAAAAATTCCAGATCAGCACAGTGCTGCTGGCCATGCCGTCGCTGACGCGGCCGCAGCAGCGCACCCTGCTCGATTCGCTGGCGCGCCTGTCCCTGATCATCAAGGTCACGCCGCCGGTCAGCAGCATCGTTACCGGCAAGGCCAAGGTGCAGGATGTGCGCCAGATCCAGATTGAAGACTTGCTCAGCCGCGACGTGGTTGCGCCCGACGAGGCCCTGCTGTCGTATTGCGTGACCGGCAAAGCGATTCTGGTCAGCGGCGCCGGCGGCTCCATCGGTTCCGAACTGTGCCGCCAGATCATTCACCTGCAGCCGCTGCGCCTGCTGCTGGTCGACAGTTCCGAATACGCCCTGTACGCGATCGAACAGGAGCTGCGCGAAATCATGGCGCGCCACCAGCTCGATATCGAACTGGTGGCCTGCCTCGGCTCCGTGCTGGAGAAGGAAAAATGCACGCGCCTGATGACCACCTTCGGGGTCGACACGGTCTACCACGCGGCCGCCTACAAGCACGTGCCGCTGGTTGAACACAATCCGATCGAAGGCATCCGCAACAATGCCTTCGGCACGCTCAGCCTGGCCGAAGCGGCCGCTGCCGCGCGCGTGAAATACTTCGTGCTCATTTCCACCGACAAGGCGGTACGCCCGACCAACATGATGGGCGCCACCAAGCGCCTGGCCGAACTGATACTGCAAGCGTTCGCGCGGCGCGGCTCGGCCACCCGCTTTTGCATGGTGCGCTTCGGGAATGTGCTCGGTTCGTCCGGCTCTGTGGTGCCGCTGTTCCGCAAGCAGATCGCCGCCGGCGGCCCGCTGACCCTGACCCACCCCGACATCACGCGCTATTTCATGACCATTCCGGAAGCGGCGCAGCTGGTGATCCAGGCCGGCGCCATGGGCAAAGGCGGCGATGTGTTCGTGCTCGACATGGGCAAACCGGTGCGCATTGCCGATCTGGCGGAGCGGATGGTGCATCTGAGCGGCCAGGTGGTCCGCACCGAAGCCACCCCGACCGGCACCATCGAGATCCGTTACGTTGGCCTGCGGCCAGGCGAAAAGCTGTACGAGGAACTGCTCATCGGCAGCAACGTCACCCACACCGAACACCCGCTGATCCAGCGCGCGCGCGAGGCCGAACTGGAGTGGCCGCTGCTGAACCAGATGCTGCAGCAGCTCGACGATGCCTGCCACCGTTTCGACCACAGCGCCATCCGTCTGCTGATGCAAAAGCTGGTGCGCGAATATGCACCGTCGTCCGATATTGTCGACCATGTGTGGAGCCAGGGCGACCAGTTCGGTCCCCGCGGCGACGCTGACCGCGAACTGCCGCCCGGCACCGTGCTGCCGCTCATGCATGTGCCGGCGCTGAGCAAGATGACCGCCTAGGCAGCTTGCCCGGCAGCGTCCCCCGCTGCCTGTTCCCGTTTGCATGCTAAGGTTTTCGCGCAGCGCCTGGCGCGCTGGCGTTGGCTTGGCTTGGCGCGCCCTAGTGGGCCACACCTTCGCGCCGCGTCACTTTCAGTACCGTCAGCGCAATCACCTTGATGTCGAAGGCCAGCGACTGCTGGCGCAGATAGTCGGCGTCAAATTTCACCTTCAGGTCCAGCGGCAGTTCATCGCGCCCGTTGACCTGGGCCCAGCCCGTCAGTCCCGGCCGTACCATGTGCACGCCGGCGCTGGTACGCATCTCGATCAGGTTTTGCTGGTTGAACAAGGCTGGACGCGGGCCGACCAGGCTCATGTCGCCGCGCAGGATGCACCACAGCTGCGGCAACTCATCCAGGCTGGACTTGCGCAGGAAGCCCCCTACCGGGGTCAGGAACTGGTCCGGATCGGCCAGCAGGTGGGTGGCGACCACGGGGGTGTCGGTGCGCATGGTGCGCAATTTGGGCATGGCAAACAGGCGATTGTCCTTGCCGACCCGTTCGGACCAGTACAGCACTGGCCCGGGCGAAGTCAGTTTGACCATCAGCGCCAGAATGCAAAACGGAACGAAGAAAACGACCGTTGCGATAAGGCACAAGCAGATATCGAGTATTCGTTTCATTTATATCAATAAGAAAAGCGTGACTACCGCCATTCTAGCGCGCTTTGTTTGTGCGGTATCAATACACGCACTACTTATGTGCAATTCAGGCGGGCGGACCGGGCTGCTCGCGCCAGGCGGCCACGGTGGCGGCGATTGCCGTTTCGACGCTGACAGGCGGGTGCCAGTCCAGCCGTTCGCAGGTGGCGCCGATGTCCACCTGGAGCGAACCGAGCAGCCGCTGCGCCAGCGCGCGCTTGCCCAGCAAGGCGGCGCCGGCGCGCATCAGCCGCACCGGCACCGGCAGCAGGCGCACGCGCTGACCCATGGCTCGCCCGATCAAGGTTGCCAGTTCGCCGATGGTCAGGTCGCGTCCGTCCGACACCAGCAGAACCGCGCCGGCGGCGCGCGCGTCGCGCGTGCACAGCAGCAGCAGGTCGACCAGATTCGGTAGCGCCACCATGCTGCGCGCATTGCGCACGCTGCCGAAGGGCAGCGGCCAGCCGCGTGCCACCAGCTTGATCAGCTGCAGGAAATTGGCTTTCACGCCAGGTCCATAGACCAGTGGCGGGCGTACGATTACCAGCGCCATGCCGGTGTCCGCGGCCACCGCGCGCAAGGCGGTTTCCGCTTCCAGTTTCGACTGGCCGTAGGGGTCCAGCGGGCGGGCAGGATCGCTGGCGCGAAACGGCGCGCCACTGCTCGCTTCCCCATTCACCTTGATGCTGCTGACGAACACGAAGCGCTTCACGCCCATCGCCGCCGCCTGCCGCGCCAGGGCCACGCTGGCCTCGACATTGACGCGCCGGTACAGCGCCAGCGGGTCGGCGCTGCTGTCGTGGAGCACGTGCACGCGCGCCGCCAGATGCACCACGCAATCACACCCGGCCAGGGCGGCGCGCCAGTCGGTGTCGCCGTCAATATCGCCGACGGCAAAGGTGTCGCCGTCATCGCTGCTGCGGCGGCTGCGCACGGCGGCGTGCACCTGCGCGCCGCGCGCGCGCAGGGCGGCGCACAGGCTGCTGCCGACAAAGCCGGCTGCGCCGGTGACCAAGACTGTATGCATCGCACTCCATCAGGTGTTGCGCGCTCGCGAACGGGACAGGGCTGTCCTGTGAAATCGCAAAGTTCGGATTGCATTGAAGAACGATAATTTCCCCAGGCGTTTCCGCCTTTTTCTGCAGGTTTTACTGGAGAACACCGCCGTGTCCAAGAATGCGCCTGTCGTGCCCCTCGTCGCGCCCTTCGACACCGATCAGCGCGACGCCGGCGACCTGTCCGACCTGCTCAGCGAACTGCGCATCCTGCTGCCGGGCGCCCAGATGCTGACCGCCTTCCTGATCATCCTGCCTTTCAACGCGGGGGCCAGGCAAATTATTCAGAACGGCCGCATCGCGTTTCTGGCAACCTTTTTCTGCGCCCTGAGCAGCCTGGTACTGCTGAGCGCGCCGGCGATCCAGCACCGCCTCATGCGCCCCTTGTGCAACCGCGCCCGCTTCAAGCGCCTGGCCACGCGCCAGATCGTGGCCGGCTCTCTGGCGCTCGGCTGTGCCTTTACGCTGGGCGCCCACCTCGTCATTTCAGAGGTGTTCGGCGCCCTCGCCGGCATGCTTGCCGCAGCGGCCACCGCCGCGCTGATCAGCGCCGTGTGGTGGGTGCTGCCGCTCTACCTCAAGCAAAAGCACGGTTTCTAGCCGCGCTTGCCATGCGCCGCAGGCGTGTACTGCTTGAGGGTCTGGTCGATCGCGCCGAACACCGATTTGCCGGCGCCATCGAGCATCTCGATGCGGATGGTGTCGCCAAACAGCATGAAGGGCGTGCTGGCCACGCCGTCGGCGATCAGCTCCAGGCAGCGCTTTTCGGCGATGCAGGAATAACCGCGCTTCTCATCCTTGTTCGACACCGTGCCCGAACCGACAATGGTGCCGGCGCGTGCATTGCGCGACTTGCACAGATGCGCCACCAGCTGCGGGAAGTTGAAGACCATGTCGACGCCGGCATGCGGCTGACCCACCAGCTTGCCGTTCCAGGTCGAGCGCAGCGGCAGATGCACCTTGCCATCCTTCCAGCTGTCGCCCAGTTCATCGGGCGTGACCGCCACCGGCGAAAAGCTCGAGGCCGGCTTGGACTGCAGAAAGCCGAAGCCCTTGGCCAGTTCCGGTGCAATCAGGTTGCGCAGCGAGACGTCGTTGACCAGCATTAGCAGGCGGATATGCTGCGCGGCCTGGTCGGGCGTGCAGCCCATCGGCACGTCGCCCGTGATGACCGCTACTTCCGCCTCGAAATCGATGCCCCACTCTTCATGTGCGAGCACGATGTCGTCATGCGGGCCGAGAAAGTCGTCGCTGCCGCCCTGGTACATCAGCGGGTCTTCCCAGAATGACTCTGGCATCTCGGCATTGCGCGCCCTGCGCACCAGTTCCACGTGATTCACATAGGCCGAACCGTCGGCCCATTGATAGGCGCGCGGCAGCGGCGCCATGCAGCGCGCCGGGTCGAACTCGAAGCTCTTGGGCGCCCGTCCGCTGTTGAGCAGCTGGTACAGGTCGGCCAGCTGGGGGGCGATAAAGCCCCAGTCGTCCAGGGCCGCCTGCAGGGTGGGCGCAATGCCATCGGCCAGGTGCGCGGTCTTCAGGTCGCGTGCGACAACGGCCAGCTGGCCATCGCGGGTGCCATCGTTCAGTGTTGCTAATTTCATGGTGGTGTCAGTCGGTTGCTCAGGTCGTGGCAGGCGCCAGCAAGGCCAGCTGCTCTGCCGTCAGGTAGCACCACTCGCCTTCGGCAAGGCCGAGCGAGTCCAGCGCCAGGCTGCCGATCGCGGAGCGGTGCAGGGCCGTGCAATGGTTGCCGGCGGCGGCGAGCATGCGCTTGACCTGGTGGTACTTGCCTTGCTCGAGCACGATTTCCAGCTGGTGTTCGCCGCGCCGGATGCAGGTGAGCGCGGCCAGCGGGGCCGGTTCGTCGTGCAACTTGACGCCGGCCAGCAGCGCGTTCACCAGTTGATCCGTCACCGGCGCTTCCGTCGTGGCCTGGTAGATCTTCGGCACGTGACGCTTGGGAGAGGACTGGGCATGGATGAACGGCCCGTCGTCCGACATCAGCAGCATGCCGGTGGTGTCGTGGTCGAGGCGGCCCACGGGCTGCACTTCCCGCCAGGTAAATTGCTCGGGCAGCAGAGTGAGCACGCCAGGATGGTGGCTGGGCTTGCGCGAACACTCGAAATTGGCCGGCTTGTGCAGCGCGATGTACAGGTGCGCGCGGTAGACCCATTCTTCATCGAACACGTTAAGTACCAGGCCGTCGGTCTCGATGCTGGCCTTGTAACTGGTCTGCACCACCCCGCCGATGGCCACTTCGCCATCGTCGACCAGCGCGCGGCAATATTTGCGGGTGCCAAATCCTTGCGATTGCAGGATACGGTCTAGGGATAATTTACTCATAGGGCGAGACTGTACCAGATGCCGCCTGTAGGAGAAACTCTATGGGGGTAGGAATTCGAGAAGGCGGCCAACGTTCCTTTGACGAAGATCAAGCATCCCCCCATTCTCGTTGTTACACTGGGTCATCATTAGGAATCGGCCTAACGCCCTCTCAGGGATTCCCTAGAAAAGCGTTAGGACTATGCGAGAGAACGGACGAGGATGCTCACCATGACGTCAAACCCTACGATATTGGACTTGCAACAGCAGCGCGATAACTTGTCGGCGTTACAACTAACGCGTGCCGCGATTGCCCGCTGGCGCGGCGCGCCGGTCGCGCGCGTGTTGCCGCAAGACGCTTCCCGGGTCTCGCCGCAAGCGCGCCACATGACGCAGGCCGTGGCCGGGCTGGATGCCTGGATTGCCGCCGGTGGCTTCGGGCTCGATACCGACCCTGTTTCCCCCGCCCCCGCGCCGGAACGCACGCGCAAAGCACGCTGCACACGCCTGCCCTGCACAACAAAAGACACGTGCGCGGGCTGAGGGCTGAGGGCTGAGGCCGGCGGCGCGTGTGCATGTGCGCCTTGTTAAAGTGCGCACACTACAGTGCGCTCACGCCTTTTTACAAGTTCCCCATCACCAGCACCGAGGACGGCGCCAGCGCGCCGTTTTTTTGTGTGTCCAGGCAACTCGCATCGACCATCCCGACGGGAGCGCCTACCGATGAATACAAGAATCGTTGCTGCAGTCGAAACAAGGGACACGCCAGCACCGGCGGCGCCGGCGCCCGAACCGGCCCCTGCCATCGGCAAGCTGGTGGCCACGCTCCTGACGGTGGTATCGAATGTGTGGCTGTGTCGAACGACCGTCGCAGTTTCGGTCGTGGCGCGTCCCGACCAAAGATGCGCTTGTCGAAATGGTGGACAAACTGGACCCGTCCGCGCTGCCTGCGGGCCGGCAACTGCAGTCGAAAGCGAGCATGCTGGCGGCACCGGCTGCCGAGACGGCGGAAATCAAGCCAAAGTAATAAAAAATTCGCCCAAAAATGAAAACGACGGCATTGCACCGTCGTTTCCACGTCCTCTTGCGAAGACACTAGCGAGGAATATCAATTCTCTCTATGCCGCATCAACGATGCAGTTAGTAGTTCATTTCGAACAAATTGCTGCCAACACTCAATGATCTTTTTATATCGGCCCCCCTTGGAAAGAACTACAGGTCCAATATAGAACACCTGACTGAACTTTCAAGGAGAATATTGACGCAGTCGCT
>DASWMN010000243.1:0-2173 GCA_036399735.1 Telluria sp.
GCTGCTTCGTCAAGATAAAAGGCGTGCAGGCGTTCCACCTGGGGCAGGAGCGCATCCAGGCCGTCGTCGTTGAGGATGAGGTCGTCGGCAGCAAGCTGGCGCTGGGCGCGCGTGACCTGGGCCGCCATGATGGCGCGCACCTGGGCTTCCGGCAGGCCGTTCCTGGCCATCACGCGCGCGATCTGCGTCGCTTCCTGACAATCGATCGCCAGCACCCGCGTCACGCGCGCACGCCAGGTGCCGGACTCGATCAGCAGCGGCACCACAAAGATGACGTAGGGACCGCTGGCTACGGCGGCCTCGGCCAGCGCAGTGTCGCGGATGCGCGGATGCAGGATGGCTTCCAGGCGCTGGCGCGCGGCGGGATCGGAAAACACCAGGGCGCGCATGGCAACCCGGTTCATGGCGCCATCGGCGTCGGCGTACTGCGGCCCGAATTCGGCCACCAGCGCCGGCATGGCGGCGCCGCCGGGGGCGGTCAGGGCGTGGGCGATCAGGTCGGTGTCGACCAGCGTGGCGCCCAGTTCGGCAAACATGTCGGCCACGGTGGTCTTGCCGCAGCCAATGCCGCCGGTCAGGCCGACACTGAAGCGGGCCTGGCTGTCGTCACTCACAGCGGCTGGCCGGGATGCAGGTAAAACCCCATCAGCATGGTGATCTGGGGGCCGAACAGCAGGGCCAGCACACCGGCCCCGGCCAGATAGGGCCCGAACGGGATCCTGGTGTCGCGTCCGTTGCCTTTGAACAGGATCAGGCTGATGCCGACCACCGCGCCCACCACCGACGACAGCAGGATGATGGCCGGCAGCATCTGCCAGCCCATCCAGGCGCCCAGGGCCGCGAGCAGCTTGAAGTCGCCGCCGCCCATGCCATCGATCTTGCGCACCAGCTTGAACAGGGCGTTCACGCTCCACAGCACCAGATAACCGGCGACGGCGCCGATCACCGCGTCACGCAGGGAGGCAAAGGTGGCGTTCAGATTGATTAGCAGGCCCAGCCACATGAGCGGCAGCGTCAGGTCGTCCGGCAGGTACTGGGTTTCCAGGTCGATGAAGGTCATGGCAATGAGCATCAGACCGAACACGGCCGCGCCCAGCCCAGCCCAGCCGCTGCCGAACTGCCACACCATCCAGGCCGCGGTCAGGCCGGACAACAGCTCGATGGCCGGGTAAATCGGCGAAATCTTTGCCTGGCAGCCGCGGCACTTGCCACGCAGGACCAGGTAGCTGAGCACTGGCACGTTTTCCAGCGCCGTGATCTTGTGGCCGCAGTGCGGGCAGGCCGAACGGGGCACCGCGAGCGTGTAGGTATCGGTATGGACCGGCTCGTGGCCGGCGTGTTCGGCGCAGGCGTTTTCGAATTCGCGCTCGAGCATTTTCGGCATGCGGTGGATGACGACATTCAGGAAGCTGCCGATCAACAGGCCGAACAGGCCGGCGGCGAAGGTCGGGATCGCGCTGAAGGGCGCCGCAAAAAGATACAGGTCCATGAAATCCATTCTGGTTGAGTCGCCTTGAAAACACATCGCCCCCGCGCAGGCAGAGCTGCGCGAGGGCGATATTACTGCGTTTGTTGCTTTACGTCGACGCGGCTGGGATCAGACCACCGCGCCCAGTTTGAAGATCGGCAGGTACATGGCGATCACCAGACCACCGATGATCACGCCCAGGATCACCATGATGAGCGGTTCCATCAGCGAGGCCAGCGCGGCCACGGCTTCGTCGACTTCGTCTTCGAAGAAGCCGGCCACTTTGCCCAGCATCGAGTCGAGCGCGCCGGATTCTTCACCGATGGCGACCATCTGGGTCACGATCGGCGGGAATACATTGGCGTTTTGCATGGCCATGGTCAGGCTGGTACCGGTCGAGACTTCATTCTGAATCTTTTTGGTCGCTTCCAGGTAGAGTGCATTGCCGGCCGCGCCACCGACCGAGTCGAGCGCTTCCACCAGCGGCACACCGGCGGCGAACATGGTGGCCAGGGTGCGGGTCCAGCGGGCAATCGCAGCCTTGCGGATCACGGCGCCGAAGATCGGCAGTCGCAGCAACAGCAAGTCCATCGTGCGCTGCATCTTGGCCGAGCGCTGCCAGCTCTGGAAGAAGAAGTACAGGCCGGCGAAAATGCTGCCGAAGATGGCCCACCACCACTCGACAAAGAAGTCGGAGATGGCCAT
>DASWMN010000244.1:0-12364 GCA_036399735.1 Telluria sp.
CCAGGTAGACCACGTTCTGGAACGGCGGCGGCAGCTTGAAGTACAGGCCAGGCTCGCTGATCACGCCGCCCACCTTACCGAAGGAGAACAGAATCGCATAGCGCTTCTGGTCCACCACGAACACGGTCGACGACAGGATCATCAGCGCGACGAAGGCCGCGATAAAGATGGTGATAATACGGTTCATTAACGGCTCTCCCGATCGCGTGAAGACTCGCGGTTGCGGCCTTCGCGCTGGCGTGACTGTTCTACCTGCATGGGCACTTCGGGCGCGGCCGGCGCGGTCATCTGGACCGGACCTGATTTGCCGCCGACGGCAGCGTCACCGGAACCACTCTGGGCGATCAGTTTGTCGAGCGGCAGATACAGCATGTTGTTGCCAGCCTTGGCATCGACCATGACCTTGCTGGCGCTGGTGAAGATCTGCTGCATGGTGTCGAGGTACATGCGGTCGCGCGTGACGGCCGGCGCCTTCTGGTACTCGGCCAGCACCTGGCTGAAGCGGGCCGCGTTACCGGCCGCGTTCTCGGTCACCATGGCCTTGTAGCCCTCGGCCTCCTTGACCAGGCGCACGGCGTCGCCGCGCGCGCTTGGCAGCACGTTGTTGGCATACGCTTCGCCTTCATTGCGGGCGCGCGCCTTGTCCTGATTGGCCTTGTTGACGTCCTCGAAGGCATCCTGCACCTGCTCAGGCGGCTGCACGTTCTGCATGTTGACGTTGGTGACGAGCACGCCCAGCTTGTACAAATCGAGCAGTTTCTGCATGACTTGCTGGGTGTCCTTGGCGATCTTCTCGCGCCCGCCGTACAGCACGAAGTCGGTCTTGTTGCGCCCAACCACTTCACGGATCGAGCTTTCCGCCACCTGGTGTACGGTTTCCTCGCGGTCGCGGTTGTTGAACAGCCAGGCCACCGGGTCCTTGAGCGTGTACTGGACGGCAAACTGCACGTCGATGATGTTGGCGTCGTCGGTCAGCATCAGCGCCTCTTTCGGCACCTTGGAACGGGTCGAACCCTTGTAGCCGATTTCCACGCTGCGCACCTGCGAGACGTTGACCGTCTCGTGGGCCTGGAACGGGGCCGGCCAGCGCCAGTTCAGACCGGCCGGCGCGGTGTGGCTCACTTCCCCGAAGGTGGTGACCACGCCGGTATGGCCTTCCTGCACGATGAAGGTGCCGCTGCCGAGCCAGATCAGGGCGATCACGCCGGCGATGATGCCGACCGTGGCGCCGGCGCCCTTGGGATCGGGGCGGAAACCGCCCTGCCCGCCGCCGTTGTCGCCATTGCCGCCGCTGAACAGCCGGTTCAGGCGGGCGTTGAAGTCACGCCACATCTGGTCCAGATCGGGCGGACCTTCGCCGGGCCGCCGGCCATCCTGAGCCTTGGGGTCGCTGTGGTGCGCGAGCTTGATGCCGACGCGGTGAAGTAATGAAGCAAGCATCTATCGTGGTCCGACGTTGTTGGAGGTTTGAGTTTCGGCCGCCTCTGCCGGATTGGCAAAGTCGGAATCGGCATCGTCCTGCGCTTCATACAAATGGGTCAGACCGGGCGCGGCTCTGGCCATTTCGACCACCGATTCGCGCAGCAGGTCGAGGCCGGCGCCGGTGTGGGCACTGATAAAAACGCGGCTGATTTTATCATATTCATCACGTTCGACGGCTGGCTCGAGGCCGGCTGCGTCGATCTTGTTCCAGACCAGGATCTGGGGAATATGGTCGGCGCCGATTTCTTTCAGTACCAGGTTGACTTGTTCGATCTGTTCCATGCGCACCGGGCTGGCCGCGTCGACCACGTGCAGCAGCAGGTCGGCGTGGATGGTTTCCTCGAGCGTGGCGCGGAAGGCCGCCACCAGCTGGTGCGGCAGTTCGCGCACGAAGCCGACGGTGTCGGAGAACACCACATTGCCCACGTTCTCGCCCAGGTAGACGCGGCGGCTGGTGGTGTCAAGCGTGGCGAACAGCTGGTTGGCCACGTACACCCCGGCCTTGGTCAGGGAATTGAACAGGGTCGACTTGCCGGCGTTGGTATAGCCGACCAGCGACACCGAAAAGGTGTGGTTCTTGCCGCGCGCGCGGCGCTGGGTTTCATGCTGCTTGCGCAGCTTGGCCAGGCGCGCGCGCAGGGCCTTGACCCGTTCGCCGATCAGGCGGCGGTCGGTCTCGAGCTGGGTTTCGCCGGGACCGCGCAGGCCGATACCGCCCTTTTGCCGTTCCAGGTGGGTCCAGCCGCGGATCAGGCGCGTGGCCAGGTGCTGCAGCTGGGCCAGCTCGACCTGGAGTTTACCTTCGTGGCTCTGGGCCCGCTGGGCGAAAATATCGAGAATCAGGCTGGTGCGGTCCAGCACGCGGATCTGCAGGCGCTTTTCCAGATTGCGCTGCTGGGCCGGCGAGAGCGCATGGTTGAAGATGACGATCTCGAGCTGTTGATCGGCGCAGGCGTGACCGATCTCGTCGGCTTTGCCGCTGCCGACGAAATAAGCCGCGTCCGGACTGGAACGCTTGGCGGTGATGGTGGTGATGGGCTCGGCGCCGGCGGAGCGCGCCAGCAGCGCCAGCTCTTCGAGACTGGCGTTGAAGTCGCCCGCACCGAAATCGATGCCGACTAGTGCTGCGCGCATACGCCTCCCGCCAGGACAGCTGGGCCCGTGGCTGTCAGGCGCATGGCCTTACTCCGCTTCGGGATCAAGGTTGAGATTGACCGCGCGTGCCGGTACCACTGTGGAGATTGCATGCTTGTAGACCATCTGCGTTACCGTATTGCGCAGCAGGACCACGTATTGATCGAAGGACTCAATGTGGCCTTGCAGCTTGATGCCGTTGACCAGGTAGATCGAGACCGGAACATGCTCTTTGCGCAAGGCATTGAGGAATGGGTCTTGTAACAGTTGCCCTTTGTTGCTCATAACAGCTCCGTGATGTTGTTGTAGTTAAGAATTGGAGGCGACTCGCTTGTTTTTCAAGCGCCCGGGACAACATTCTTAAAAGGCGAATGATGTCGTCCGGTCACTGTAACCTGTTTTGGGAAATCCTGTCGTTAGGCGGGACTTAAATCGCGCCCGAAGCCGACCATGGACCGCCATTTGCCTGCACCGCCCCCGCCTGCGCGCGGGCGCGCTGTTTACGCCTTGCTGCCGCCCTTGGCGAACGGGTTCTTACCCATACGCAATTCGATACGCAAGGGTGTGCCGACCAGGTTAAACGTGTCGCGGAAATGCTTCTCCAGGTAACGTTTGTACGGCTCGCCAATAGCGTCCAGCGCATTGCCGTGGATGACGATGATCGGCGGGTTCTGGCCACCCTGGTGAGCATAGCGCATTTTAGGCCGGATCGAACCCTTGCGGCGCGGCTCCTGCTTCTCCACCGCTTCGATCAGGGCCCGCGTCAGGCGCGGCGTGGACAGGTCGGCGGTGGCGGCGGCGTAGGCGGCGTCGACCGACTTCATCATCGGACCGATGTTGGTTGCCTTCAGCGCCGAAATGAAATGGGTTTTCGCGAACGAGAGGAAATCGAGCTTGCGGTCGATGTCGATCTTGATTTCGTCGCGTTCGTCCGACTGCAGGCCGTCCCACTTGTTGACGGCCACTACCAGCGCGCGTCCCGATTCCAGGATGAAGCCGGCGATGTGGGCGTCCTGCTCCGAGATGTCCTGCTGGGCATCGAGCAGCAGAATGACGACGTGCGCTTCCGAGATCGATTGCAGCGTCTTGACGACCGAGAATTTCTCGATCGCTTCAAAGACCTTGCCGCGGCGGCGGATACCGGCCGTGTCGATCAGGGTGTAGTTCTTGCCGTCGCGTTCGAACGGGATTTCAATCGAGTCGCGCGTGGTGCCCGGCATGTCGAAGGCGATCACGCGCTCTTCGCCCAGCAGGGTATTGACCAGGGTCGACTTGCCCACGTTGGGGCGGCCGACCAGGGCGATCTTGATGCCGCGGTCGGTTTTTTCCAGTTCTTCGTCGTTGGCCGGGCGCGAGGCGAAGGCTTCATTGAGCGCTTCCTCGACCAGGTCGGCCACGCCGTCGCCGTGGGCGGCGGAAATCACGTACGGGTCGCCCATGCCCAGCTCATAGAAGTCGGCCACCACGGACGAATACTTCATGCCCTCGCCCTTGTTCACGACCAGCATGATCTTGCGGCCCGACTTGCGCAGGAAATCGGTGATGGTCTTGTCGTGCGGGGTCAGGCCCTGGCGGCCGTCGACGATGAACACCACCACGTCCGCTTCGGCCACGGCCTGCTTGGTCTGCAGCGCCATCTGGAACATGATGCCGTCCTTGGCGACCGGCTCGAAACCGCCGGTGTCGATGACCAGGAAGGGGCGCTCGCCGATTCGGCCTTCGCCGTAGTGACGATCGCGCGTCAGGCCAGGCAGGTCGGCCACCAGCGCGTCGCGCGAGCGGGTGAGGCGATTGAAGAGTGTCGATTTCCCGACGTTGGGGCGACCAACTAATGCTATTACCGGCTTCATGGTGTTATTCGACCGCGATCGCGGTCACTGTCCCAGATTGTGTTTGAAAAATCAGATTCGAGCCTGCCACCAGCGGAGCCGCGTTGATCGGGCTCCCGTCGGTGGCGGCGCGGGCCAAAAAGGCGCCATCTTCCCGTGACAGGAAGTGGACGATGCCTTGGAAGTCGCCTACCGCCACTGCGCGGCCGTAGGAAACCGGGGTCGATGGGTGGCGGTAGCCGAGCTTTTCGTTCTTCCAGGCCGAGGCGCCGGCGTCGCGCGAGAAGGCCGCCACGGCGCCCTTGTCGTCGACCGCGAACACGAAGCGCTGGTCGACAGCCACGCCGACGTCGGACGAGAACTGCTTGGTCCATTTCTGGGTACCGGTGGCGGCGTCAAAGCAGCCCACCCGGCCCTGGTAGGACACGGCGCACACGTCTTTTTCGAACAGCACCGGGGCGCCGCCGATATCGGTCACGCGTTCCAGTTCGGTCGCGCCGCGCGACTCGCCCACCGCCACTTCCCAGCGCGGCGCGCCGGTGGCCAGGTTCAGGGCCAGCAGCTTGCCGCCCGGCTGGGCGATGATCACGTCCTTGTCGATCACGGTCATGCCAGGGGCGATGCGCAGCGACAGCGGTGGCGACACGCGCTGCACGGTCCACTTCTTTTCACCCGTTTTGGCGTCGAAACCGACGATCCGGTTGTCGACCGAACGCACCACGACCATGCCCTGCCCGACCACCGGCGAAGACAGGATTTCGCTCGAGGCTTGCGCCTTCCACAGCAGCTTGCCGTCCATATCGTAGGTGAGTACCTTGCCCTTGACGGCGCCCACGGCAATCGCGTTGCCGTCCGAACCGACGCCGGCGGTCAGGCCGCTCTCGGCCTTGATGCGCCACAGCTGGTTGCCGCTGGCCGCTTCCACGCGGGCGATCGAACCATCGGCGCCAGCCACGATCACGGTGTTGTCGACCAGTGCGGGCGCGAAGATATAGGTGTCGGCCTTGCCGATGTCAAGCTTCCAGGCGGTCCGCACGGCCATCGAACCCTTCAGTTCGACCAGCGGAGCCGGCTCGGCGCCCTTGTTTTTTGAGGCGAAAGGATTGAGCGAATTGAGTGTCGAGCAACCGGCCAGTACGGCCAGGACGGCAGCGCCGGCGAGCTTCTGGGTAATACGCATAGTGGATAACCTTGTTCTAAAAAGAGCGCACACGGCCCGCCGCTCCCCGAAAGGCGCCGGCGGGCCGCGCAGGGCACGACAATTTAAGCAGCCGCTTTCGGTGCAGCGACAGTACCGCCAATCGATTCAAGCTTGAACTGCACCAGGCCACGGCCCGGGGTTTTCTCGTCCATCGCCTTGAGCGCGGCCTCGTAGGCGGCGCGCGCTTCCGGGATCTTGTTCTGCGCGACCAGGATATCGCCCTTGCGGTCGGCTGCCAGGCCGGCAAATTCAGGCAGGATGCTGGCGTCGAGCTGTTTCAGGGCTTCATCGTACGCTTTTTCGTCCAGCAATACGCCCGCCAGACGCAGCTTGGCGATCGACTGGTATTCGGCGTTGCCGTTGGCGATGACCCAGTTCAGGTGCGCCTTGGCGCCCTTCAGGTCTTCGGCATCGAAGGCGAACTTGGCCGCGGCCATTGCGCTCATCTGGGCGTAGGTGCTGTCCTTGTACTTGGTTTCGACATCGCTGACGATGCGCTGCACCTTGGCCGCATCCTTGGCGGCGATGGCCGGCGCCAGCTGGTCGAACAGGGCCGATGCCTCGGCCGCCTGGTTGCGCTCGCGCATGGTCCAGAAGTTATAGGCGGCAAAACCGCCCAGCACCACGATCAGTGTCCAGGTGATCAGATTGCCGAATTTGCTCCAGAACGCCTTCAGGGAGGCGATTTGTTCTTGTTCTTCGAGATCGTATGCCATGGTCTTGTTATCTAATTAGGTAAGTTAAGGGCCGAGGGGTCAGGAATTAGTGATGATAATGCACGTGCTCGTGATCGTGGTCATGTCCAACGATCTGGTCGACCAGATAGTCGACGACGGCGTCGAACGGCACGCTGGCCTGCTGCTGTTCGCCTTCGGCGCCGCGCATGGCCTTGACGGCGGCCGTGCTGCCCGCGATCTCATCGTCGCCAATGATCACCGCGAAGGCCGCGCCGCTGCCGTCGGCCTTTTTCATCTGGCTCTTGAAGCTGCCGGCGCCGCTGGCCGCCGCGCAATGTAGCACAACATCCAGGCCCGCATCGCGAATTCGTTCGGCCAGCACGAAGGCTTGCATCTGCGCGGCCTCGCCCTGGTGCACCATGTACACATCGCAGCTGGCCGGATCGGCCGGTTCGCCGGCCAGCTTCATCAGCTCGACCAGGCGCTCGATGCCCATCGCGAAACCGACGGCCGGGGTCGGCTTGCCGCCGAAGGATTCGATCAGGGGATCGTAGCGTCCGCCCGCGCAGACCGTGCCCTGGGCGCCGAGTTCGTCGGTCACCCATTCAAACACGGTGCGGTTGTAGTAGTCCAGGCCGCGCACCAGGCGCGGGTTGACCACGTAGGGAATATTGTTGTGATCGAGGATGCGCTTGACGCCGTCAAAGTGGGCGATCGATTCGGCCTGCAGGTAATCGAGCAGCTTGGGCGCCTGGTTCACCAGGTCCTGCATGGCAGGATTCTTGGTGTCGAGAATGCGCAGCGGATTGGCGTGCAGGCGGTTCTTCGCTTCGGTGTCGAGCTGGTCGATGTGCGCTTCGAAGTACTTGATCAGGTCGGCGCGGTGGGCCTGACGCTCGGCGGCGTCGCCAATCGAATTGAGTTCGAGACGGATGTTTTCCAGACCCAGGTCATCCCACAGGCGGCGGCACAGCATGATCAGCTCGGCGTCGATGTCCGGACCGGCAAAGCCGATCGCTTCGGCGCCCACCTGGAAGAACTGGCGATAGCGGCCGCGCTGTGGCTTTTCGTGGCGGAACATCGGGCCCTTGTACCAGACCCGTTTCGGGCCTTCATAGGCCAGATTGTGCTCGATCACCGCGCGCACCACGCCGGCCGTGCCTTCCGGGCGCAGCGTCAGGGCGTCGCCATTCATCGAATCGGTGAAGGAATACATTTCCTTTTCGACGATGTCGGTCACCGCGCCGATGGCGCGCTTGAACAGGGCCGTGTCTTCCACGATCGGGGTGACGATTTTCTGGAAGCCGTAGCTTTTCAGGACCGAGTGCACAGTGTTTTCGAACAGTTCCCACAGCGGCGCGTCAGCCGGGAGGATGTCGTTCATGCCCTTGATGGCAGTGATTTTTTCTGGTTTTTTATTGTCGGACATAATGCTCTTTTAATTTTTCACGGCGGCGCGAGGACGCCATGCTCAGGCCAGCTGGACTTGTTTGCCGTAATTGGTTTTTACATAGTTCAGGACGATGTCCTGGAATTCTTCGACGATCTTTTCACCGCGCAGCGTCACGACCTTCTGACCGTCGACAAACACCGGCGCGGCCGGCGATTCGCCCGTGCCCGGCAGGCTGATGCCGATGTTGGCGTGCTTCGATTCGCCCGGGCCGTTGACGATGCAGCCCATCACGGCCACGTTCATGCCCTCCACGCCCGGATACAGCTTCTTCCACTCCGGCATCTGCTCGCGCAGATAGGTCTGGATGTTGTCGGCCAGTTCCTGGAAGGTGGTCGAGGTGGTGCGCCCGCAGCCCGGACAGGCAATCACCATCGGCGCGAACTTGCGCAAACCCATGGTCTGCAAAATTTCCTGGCCGACGATCACTTCGCGCGTGCGGTCGCCGCCCGGTTCCGGGGTCAGCGAAATGCGGATGGTGTCGCCAATGCCTTCCTGCAGCAGAACCGACAGCGCGGCGGTCGAGGCGACAATGCCCTTGCTGCCCATCCCGGCCTCGGTCAGGCCCAGGTGCAGCGGGTAGTCGCAGCGGCGCGCCAGTTCGCGGTACACGGCGATCAAATCCTGCACGCCCGATACCTTGCACGACAGGATGATCTTGTCGCGCGCCAGGCCCAGTTCTTCGGCCCGCACCGCGTTTTCAATGGCCGAGGTAATCAGCGCCTCGTACATGACGGCCTGGGCGCTCCATGGCGCGGCGCGTGACGCGTTCTCGTCCATGATGCGCGCCAGCAGCGCCTGGTCCAGGCTGCCCCAGTTGACGCCGATGCGCACCGGCTTGTCATACTGGGCCGCGATCTCGATCATCTGGGCGAACTGGGTGTCGCGCTTTGCGCCCTGCCCCACGTTGCCCGGGTTGATGCGGTACTTCGACAGCGCGCGCGCGCATTCCGGGTAGTCGCGCAGCAGCGTATGGCCGTTGTAATGGAAGTCGCCCACCAGCGGCACGTCGATCTCCATGCGGTCGAGCTGTTCGCGGATCAGGGGCACGGCGGCGGCCGATTCGGCATTGTTGACCGTGATGCGCACGATCTCGGAGCCGGCGCGCGCCAGTTCCTTGACCTGGATGGCGGTGCCGATCACGTCGGCCGTGTCGGTATTGGTCATTGACTGCACCACCACCGGCGCGTCGCCGCCAACCCAGACCTTGCGCTCGCCATGGGCCACCAGCACGGCGCGGCTGACACGCCGCGCGAGGGGACCGGAAGGAATCGCCAAATTCGATAAGGACATGAACTAGAACCTATTACTTGAGTGGGACACGGGCAGTTTTGCTGCCGTTGGCCGGCAACGCCACGGTTTGACCGCGCAGCGTCGCGTCGACCGCACCAGGGTTGCCAACGATCAGCGTCGCCGGACCGTCCAGGGTGACGGTTTCAACCCGTCCGCCCTTGACCAGGCCGGAAAACAGCTTCGGGCCCTTTTCGCGCCGCACTTCGATCCATGAATCTTCGCGCACCACCAGCACGAGCGCGTTCGAGGTCGGGGCCGGCGTGGCAACTGGTGGGACAACAGATGGGGCACCTGTCGGGGCGGCAACCGGTGCCGGCGCGACGCCGGACGGGGCCACGCCACTGGGCGGCAGGCCCTGCGGCGAGCCGGCGCCGGCGGCGCTGGCCGACGGCGTGCTGACGGGCGGCACGGAAATCAGGGGCACGGCGTTGCTGATCACCGGCGGCAAGGGTTCCGCCTGCTTGGGCGCCTGCGCAGGCTCAGGGGGCAGCGCGGCGCCGCCCGGGGCCGGCAACGCGGCCACGCTGGTATCGGGCGCGACAGCGGCCGGTGCAGGCGCCAGCACGGCCGTCGCCGGGGCGCTGGCAGGACCGCTCATATTGGCCAGTAGCGCGTGCGGGATCAGGCCGGTATGCCAGGCGCCATACACCGCGCCGGCCAGCACCAGCACGCTGCCGATCAGGACATACGGGACCTTGGTGGCGCGCTTGCCGTTGGTGGGAAAGCGCACCTGCGAAAACGAGGTCGGCCGTTCACGGCGCGCCACGGTGGCGCTGCTATCGTTGACGGCCGGGGTATCGAGCGCGATCTGCGCCACCAGCGGGGCCGCGTCGAGCTTGACCACCTTGGCGTAGGCGCGCACGAAACCGCGCACCACGGCTGGCCCTGGCAGATTGGCGTAATCGCCCTCTTCCAGCGCGATGACCTGGCGCACGGCCAGTTTCAGTTGATCGGCTACCTGCTCGACCGTCCAGCCCATCGCTTCACGCTGGGCGGCAAGGGCCTTGCCGGGAATGCCATGCTGATCCGGCGCTGGCCGGTCTGCCCATTCTGCATTCATACTTGTTCCTGTTTCACTCATCAAAAGCCCCACGCATGAACGCGGCAAACTCGGGCGAACCCGGATGGCGCCGGCGCAACTGGGTGATCAGCGTGGTTTCCATCGGCTTGTCGCCCAGCTTGCGGTACACCCGGGCCGACAGCCACAGTACTTCGGCTGACATGTTTTCCGGTTTCATGGTGCTGTTCAGGCGGGAGATAAAATAGCCGGCGCGCTCGAAGTCGCGCCGCTCGAAGTAGACGCGCGCCATGGCCGCCTGAATGGCCGGCATGTCGGGCTCGTAGCGCAGCGCATCCATCAGATAGCGCTCGGCCAGGTCATAGTTCTTCATCTTGGTGGCACAGGTGCCGGCATTCACCTTGGCCAGCACGGGCGACTGGTAGCGCGGATTATTCAGTGCCGTTTCCAGCTGCGCCATGCCCAGTTCGTAGCGCCCGACCTGGCACAGGAACTGGCCGTAATTGTTGTTCAGTTCAGGATTGCGCGGCGCCAGCGCAATGGCGCGCTGGTGGTTTTCTTCGGCCAGCGCCATTTCGCCCATTGCCGTGTAGATCAGGGCGCGCACGCTGAAGGCGTCGGAATAGTCGGGGCGCGCCGCCAGGGCCAGCTTGACTTCATCGAGTGCGACTTCGTAGTTGGCGTTCTGGTAATAGCCGATCGCCAGTTGCAGGCGGATCGAGGCGCGCTTCTCGCCGCTGGTGGTATCGGAAGCGGTTCTCAGTTCGGATTTGCTGCCCTCGAGACCATTGCTGCCCGCGGCGCCCTTGCCGCCGGCGCAAGCCGACAGCAGGCCGGCGAGCAGGCACAGCGCAAGACTGCTTGCGAAGCCGGCCTTCAAGACGGAATCTCCACGATGCGCCCGAAATCAGCGCCAAATTTCTTTTGGTATTCAGCCATTTTTTCCATACGCTCCTGTACACGGGTCCGGTCTTGCACTTCGCCAGCCAACTGGCCGCACGCGGCGTCGATGTCGTCGCCGCGCGTTTTACGAATGGTGGTCACGATCCCGGCGTCCATCAATACCTGGGCGAAAGCCTTGATGCGCGGGTTCTTCGAGCGCAGCAGGCCGGACTCCGGAAACGGATTGAAAGGGATCAGGTTGAATTTGCACGACACGCCCACGGTGCGGTCATTGACCAGCGCCACCAGCTCGCGCGCATGCTCGTCGCTGTCGTTGACGCCGTCCAGCATGCAATATTCGAAGGTGATGAAGTCGCGCGGGGCGAATTCGAGATAGCGCTTGCAGGCCGCCATCAGTTCACGCAGCGGGTATTTTTTATTCAGCGGCACCAGGCCGTCGCGCAGTGCATCGTTGGAGGCGTGCAGCGAGACCGCCAGCGCGACCGGCACTTCCTGCGACAGCTTGTCCATCATCGGCACCACACCGGAGGTCGAGAGCGTCACGCGGCGGCGCGACAGGCCGTAGGCGTTATCGTCGAGCATCAGCTTGAGGGCGGTCACGGTCGGCTCGAAGTTGAGCAGCGGTTCGCCCATGCCCATCATCACCACATTGGTGATCTGGCGCTCGCCCTTCGGGCCCGGTTCGATCCCCTTGGTCTTGCGCAGTTCGAATTCGGCCATCCACAGCTGGCCGATGATCTCCGACACCGACAGGTTGCGGTTGAAACCCTGTTTGCCGGTCGAGCAGAAACGGCAATTGACGGCGCAGCCGGCCTGGGTGGAAATGCACAGGGTGCCGCGGTTTTCCTCGGGGATGAACACGGTTTCGACCGCGTTGCCATTGCCAACGTCGACCAGCCACTTGCGCGTGCCATCCAGCGAGGTATGGTCGCTGATCACGGCCGGGGCGCGCACTTCGGCGCGCGTGGCCAGCTTGTCGCGCAGCGACTTGGCCAGATCGGTCATGGAGTCGAAATCGCTGGCGCCGAACTGGTGAATCCAGCGCTGCAGCTGCTTGGCGCGGAACGGCTTCTCACCCAAGTCGGCGCAATAGGCGACGAGTTGCGCGGGATCAAAGTCCAGCAAGTTGGTGAGAGTCGTCATAATGGTCTTCTGTCTAAAACTCTGAATCCCGCCTGCCGGGCTCAGTGAGCATGGGCAGGCGGTCTGCTACAGGTCAGTCAGCCGGGGCTGATTAACGGGAGTACACGTTCAGTGCTGGGAAGTAGTAAGCGATTTCCACAGCAGCGGTTTCAGCGGCGTCCGAGCCGTGCACGGCGTTGGCGTCGATCGAATCGGCGAAATCGGCGCGGATGGTGCCTTTTTCTGCTTTCTTCG
>DASWMN010000245.1:0-18308 GCA_036399735.1 Telluria sp.
CGGCTTTGCACCGACAGCGACACCAGGTATTCCTCAAGGTGGTTGGGCTCGGTGCAGAACATGCAGATCCGTTCCCACACATGCGGATAGGCAGCCTTGGTATGGCCCAGCGGCGCGAGCGCCTCGAGCGTTTTGACCGTCAGCGAGGTCGCGCGTGCAAAGGTAATGCTGGGCATGTCGTCGAGCAGGCTGCCCGGCGCCGAGGCCAGCGATTCCGCTTCATCCTTGGCAGCGGCCGGTTCGGCGTAGGAGCCGAACATGCGCTGCATCTGCTCGCTGGTCGGCAGATTTTGTTTGTCCCAGCAGAAATGGCGGATGCTGGCACTGCGCAGCAGCTGGGCGTTCGAGCCCGGCGTATTGTCGATCACACCGCCGGATTTGAGTTCGATCACGCACAGCAAGGTCAGGCGCGCATCGAATACCGCATAGTCAACCTTGCGGCCCAGCAGATATTCCTTCTCCGAGCGCCGCTGGCGGGTGTCTGTGCTCACCGGCGTCATCAGGGCGCGCAATTCCACATCCGGGAACACATAGCACTTCGGCAAAGCGCGCCGCAACCTGCCGTAGAACGCCTTTTGCTCACTCCGGAAGAACGGCTTTTTGGTAAAAGCCGGAATAGCTTCGGGTGGCGAATTCTTTCTTAACAGGCGCGAGAGCATGATGGGATATTTACTTGGGGAACGGACTAGACAGTTTGCAATTTCTTTGTAAATAACACAAGAAAAATCGGCAAAATGTTATCACTTTCTATGAAAAGCGAATAGTTATTGCACCATAGAACTGTAGCGTTTTAACCAATGTAGATCTTTGATTATGCCGATTCCTGTACAGACGCGTGGCGAAACATGAGCAAGGCCGTGTTTACGCGTCGGATGGCGATTTTTACGTGAAAGTTCCGGGCTAGTATGGCCTCCGCCTAAAGGCCAGGTAGAACGCGGCTTACCCCTTCCGCGTTTGACACGCAGCGGTTTCCCCACCCCGGACGCCGTTCGCGTGTCACCACCCAACCATCCACGGAGAGAGACCATGATCATAAAAAAACCCACGCTCGTGCTTGCCGGCGTCATCGCCGTCTGCGCCAGCAGCACCAGTTATGCAGCGCCCCAGATGGCCGACGGCCATACCCATCAACGCCTGAAACAGGCGGAACCGCCGCACGCCCGCACCACCCTGCCGCCGTCGCTCGAGCAATCGACCTTCAAGCTGCCGGCCACCACCAAGCCGCGCTACGACCTGATGCCAAAGAATCCATCCTTGCGCATGCAAGCCATGGCCGCCACGCCCGAGTGCAAGAACATGGACACGCTTGCCTCGTACCGCGGCGCGGCCCTGGCAGAGTACCTGGCCACCCTGCCCGATTACGAGTGCACCTATCCGCTGTTCTCGCTGAGCGCGGCCCAGGCTGCGACGGTGTATTCGGCCAGCAATTTCGCCGCAGTGGTGAGCCGTTTCAGCAGCGAAGCGGGCACTTACTCAGCGTCTAACCGGGCGCTGGTCAACCTGGCGCTGTATCTGCGCGCTGGTTACTACCTGGCGGGAAGCAATACGATCCCGGCGCCGGCGAGCGCGCAGACGATCGCGCTGCGCGCGCCAATCCGTACGCTGGTGGAAGGCGCCGCCCTGTACCGTCCGAACGCCGCAGCCAGCACCACGGCCGGTGAAACCATCCGCCTGATTACCAATATGCATGACGAGGCGTATTTCCTGCCATCGATGAAGAAGGTGCTGGCACGCTTTACCAACTCGTCCAGCAGCCCGAACGCGGCTGACGCGCTCAAGGATGCGAGCGCCGCCGGTGGCCTGACCTCGGCCCTGACCGTGATTTTCTACGCCCATTCGCGTCCGGACGGTACCCCGCTGTTGCAGAACGACAGCTCGTATCCTGTGGCGCTGAACAACTTCGTTACGCAGAACAAGGCTGCCCTGCTGTCCTCCAGTGTTGCCTACCAGCTCACCGACGCTGCCAACGAAGCCTTCCGCTTCATGCAGTATAGCGGCCTGAAAGCCACGGTCAAGCCGATGGTCCAGGCGACCCTGGCCAGCAGCAGCATGACCGGCACCGACAGCGGCCTGTGGTTGGCGGCAGCGGCCTCGGTCAAGTATTACGACAATGCCAACTGCGCCCAGTACGGCACGTGCGACTACGAGAAGAAGCTGGCCGATGTTGTGCTCAAGAACAGCTACACCTGCAGCCCGTCACTGCGCATTCGTGCCCAGGACATGACGGTCGCGCAGTTGCAGGAATCGTGCGCCATCCTCGGCAAGGAAGAAGGCTACTTCCACGACATGCTGCAAACCAATCGCAAACCGGTCGCCAACGACCAGAACACGACGCTGGAACTGGTGGTGTTCGATGACTATGCGAACTACAGCAAGTACGCGTCGGTAATCTATGACATCTCGACCGACAACGGCGGCATGTATCTCGAAGGCGACCCGTCGGTGGCCGGCAACCAGGCCCGCTTCATCGCGCACGAAGCATCGTGGCTGCGTCCGACCTTCTCGGTCTGGAACCTGCAGCATGAGTATGTGCACTACCTGGACGGCCGCTTCGACATGAAGGGCGATTTCGGCGACGGCACCGTCAAGCCGACCGTGTGGTGGATTGAAGGCGTGGCCGAGTTTCTGTCGCTGGGCAATAACAACCAGCAATCGATCGACATGGCAAAAACCGGCACGTACAAGCTGAGCCAGATCTTCGGCAACACCTATTCGATGGGCGACTACACCAACCGCGCCTACCGCTGGGGCTACATGGCGACCCGCTTCATGAACGAACGCCACCGTGCCGATATCGACGCGGTCGTGGCCAAGTTCCGGGTGGGCGATTACGAGGGCTACCAGAACTACATGAATTACATCGGCACCCGTTACGACGCCGAGTTCGCCACCTGGGTCAAGACAGCGACCACGGCCGGCACGCCGCCATTGCCAAGCACCGGCTTCCCGCCTTGCGTGTCGAGCAACCAGCTGAGCAAGAACTGCTCGATCTACAATCTGTCGGGCACCAGCGAAACCTATGCCTACATTCTGGTACCGGCCGGCGCCAAGAACCTGCGCGTGTTCACCAACGGTGGCACTGGCGACGCCGACCTGTACGTGGCACTGAACCGCTACCCGACCACCACCGGTTACACGATCGCCTCCACCACCGCCGGCAACAACGAAAGCATCAAGCTGACCTATCCGGTCAGCGGCTACTGGTACTACATCATGCTGAAGGCGAAAACGCCATTCTCGGGCGTGACCATCAGCGCAAGCTACGACTAAGTTCCATTTTCAGGTGGCTTTTCAGCCCTGCACCGTGTCCCCGGTGCAGGGTTTTTTTTATTTGAGGCGGTTGCCCGGCATTTCCTGGCCGTTCTGCAGCAGGACCACCTTGTCGTTGCTGTCGAAACGCACGCGCGCCTCGACTTCCTTCACGTAGAACACCTTGTCCGATTCAGCCACCAGATTGAACGCTGGCTGGCCAGTTGCCTGGCCAATGAATTTTTCGCCATCACGTTTGAAGGTCAGCACAAAGCCCGGCGCCAGCTCGAAACGGCCGCTGTAAGCGTCCAGTGTTGCTTCGGCGACCGGGAAGGCCTTCGCTTCCGGCGGCGCTGCGCCAGTGCGCTTGCTGACGATATCCTTGCCGTCTTCATGCAGCGTGAGCTGGCTGATCTCGCCCTTGGCATCCCGTTCGAATGTAAAGGTGGAGAAGGTATCGGGAACGAAATAGCTGTCCTTGGCATACGGCACAATCTCGAACGGCGGACGGCCAGGGCGCTGCATGGTCAGCTTGTCCCCGGACCTGCGCACCGTGCGCACCAGTTTTTCATCCTGCTGATAGACGCCGCTGGCCGCTTCCAGCGTGGCCGGATCCGGCTTGATCGCTTTCAGATCGGGGAATGGTGTGCCGGCCGCGATCGCCGCCACTTTGCGCGCCACGAAATCGGGCGACGCCAGGCCGCTGTCAGTATTGCCCAGCACGGCAACAAATACCTTCTTTTCCGGCAGGCGCAGCGCAAAGGTCGAGAAACCGTTGATGCCGCCACCGTGCGCAATCATTGGCGTGCCGCGCAGCTTGTCGATGCCCCAGCCGTAGCCATAGTTGGTGAGTTTGCCATCGGCCAGCTTGTAGGAGGTGAACGCCTTGTTCCAGCTCTCGGGCTTGAGCAATTTGCCGGCGCTGATCGCGGCATCCCAGACGGCCATATCATCAACGGTCGACACCAGCGAGCCGGCCGCAAAAGGCTGGGTCATGCTCAAAGGTGCAGCGACCACAAAGCCTTTTTCGCCCGGCGTATGGCCCACCGCGCGCACCGGCGGCAGCTTTTCGCTGCCCTCGTACGCCGTGTGGCGCATGCCCAGCGGGGTAAAGATGCGCTGCTCCAGGAAGCTCGCATAAGTTTGCCCGGAGATCTTTTCGATGATCGCGCCCAGCAGGAAATAGCCGGAATTGTTGTACTTCATGCGTGCGCCTGGCTCGAATTCGAGAGGATCATTCTTGAAGGAATCGATCATCGCCGTCGTGCTCAGGTCGCGCTCCATGCCTTTCACATAATCCGGTTTGCTGGTGTAGCTGACGATGCCGGATGTATGAGTAAGCAGGTGTTCGATGGTAATGGTCTTGCCCTGCGTCGGGTAGTCGGGCAGGAATTTGGTGATCGGGTCGGACAAGCTGAGCTTGCCCTCCTCGGCCAGCATCAGGATGGCGACCGCGGTGAACTGCTTGGTAATCGAACCCAGGCGCAAGGTCATATCCGGCGTCATCGCCACCTTGCGCGCCACGTCGGCGCGGCCGTATGCCTTGCGCAGGACCGTCTTGCCATCCTTGGTGACAATCACAGTCACTCCGGGATCGTCGGCCTTGTACATCGGCGCGATGGCCGCGTCGATCTGGGCGGCAAGCGCCTGGTCGACCTTGGCGGCGACGGGGGCTGCCTGCACGGCGCTGGCAGGCACCTGGAGCAAAAGAACAGCGGCGAGGCAAAACGGAGTGAGCTTGAGCATGGAACCTTCCTGTTGCGTTGGTTTTAAGGAAAAGTAAATATAAAACCAATGCAACAGCGGAGCCAGCAAAATGCGACGAACGGCGGCCCCTGCCGACAGGCAGGACAATCGGGGCCCTGATCAGCCGATTGCGTTCAGCTTGCGGATGCTCTCCTGGTCAAGCACCAGGCTGGCAGCATGGAGGTTATCGCGCAGATGCGCCAGCGAGGTCGTGCCGGGAATCAGCAATATGTTGGGCGAACGCTGCAGCAGCCAGGCCAGCGCGACCTGCATCGGATCCGCCTCAAGGGCTGCTGCCACCTCGGACAGGACCGACGACTGCAGGGGCGAGAATCCACCCAGCGGAAAGAACGGCACATAGGCGATGCCGGCCTGGTTCAGCTGGTCGATCAAGGCGTCGTCAGCACGGTGCGCCAGGTTGTACTGGTTTTGCACGCACACAATGTCGCAGATGCGCCGGCCTTGCTCAACTTGCGCCGCGGTCACATTGCTCAGGCCAATATGGCGGATCAGTCCGCGCTGCTGCAATTCTGCCAGGGCGGCGAGCGGTTCCTCGATCGAGCCCTCGGCCGGATGGTGTACGTCGAGCATGATGCGCAAGTTCACCACTTCCATCACATCCAGACCAAGATGGCGCAAATTGTCTTCCACCGCGCTATGCAGTTCCGCCGCGCTCTGGGCTGGCAGCCAGGCGCCGTCGCTGCCGCGCCGCGCCCCGACTTTGGTGACAATCGTCAAGTCGTGCGGATAGGGCGCAAGGGCTGATTTGATGATCTTGTTGGTCACGTGCGGGCCGTAGAAATCACTGGTGTCGATGTGGTTGACACCGAGCGCCAGGGCTTCCTGCAGAACTTTCTCGGCAGCCGCCTGGTCCGCCGGCGGGCCAAACACGCCCGGTCCGGACAGGCGCATGGCGCCATAGCCTATGCGCTTGACGGTGCGCTGCCCTAATTGATACGTGCCTGCCAGATTCATGCTGTTCATGTTGTTTCTCCAAGGGGTTGAGGACTAGGCGCAAGAATAAGCGCTGGGGATTACTTCAACAATTAGGCATAATGTGCACGGGCTGTGCACAATTATGGACAATGAAAACTGAGCTGAATGATTTGAATGCGTTTCTGGCGGTAGCGCGGGCGCGCGGCTTTCGCGAAGCTGCGCGGGTGGGCGGCGTCAGCTCGTCGCAATTGAGCGAGGCGGTCAGGCGGCTCGAAGCGCAGCTCGGGGTACGCCTGCTCCATCGCACCACGCGCAGCGTCACGCCGACCGAAGCGGGGGCACGTTTGATGGACCAGCTGCTGCCTGCCCTTGGGGCGGTCGAGGCTGCGCTGGAAGCGGCAAGCAGCGCCGGCGAGCGCCCGGCAGGCACGCTGCGCCTGAATGTGGCGGTCAGTGCCGCCCGCCTGGTGCTGCCGCAGATACTGCCTGGTTTCCTGCGCGCCTATCCGGAAATTCAGGTCGAAATTACTGCGGACGACAAGTTCGTCGATGTGGTGGCCACAGGCTTCGACGCCGGCATCCGCTACGATGAGCGGCTTGAGCAGGACATGATTGCGGTGCCGATTGGCCCGCGCGTGCAGCGCGCTGCGGCAGCAGCGTCACCGGCCTACCTGCAGCAGCGCGGACGGCCAGCCCATCCACGCGACCTGCTTGGGCATGCCTGCTTGCGCGGACGTTTTTCATCGGGGGCGATGGTGCCCTGGGGATTCGAACGCGACGGCGAGGTGGTCCAGGTGAAACCGGACGGCCCCCTGATCGTGCAGGTGGGTGGTGCGGCCGATCTGGCGGTGGACATGGCGGTTGCCGGCACCGGGATCGTATTCCTGTTTGAAGAGTGGCTGCGCCCGCACCTCGACAGTGGCGCGCTCGAGCCGGTGCTGCCGGACTGGTGGCAGTCGTTCTCGGGGCCGTTCCTCTACTATTCCGGGCGCCGGCTGGTGCCGCCGCCTCTGCGCGCCTTGATCGACTTTATCAAGCAGGCCGATCCACAGGCGCTTTAGGCAAAGATCAGCGCCACGATGGCAAGTGCCACGCCGCCCAGCACCATCCACCAGGTGGCTTTTTCCTGTTCGAAAATGAAGTCGTTGGCATTGGCCGGATCGTACAGCACCTTCACCGGACGCTGAGCCTGGAAGTCGTCCAGTGCCTCTTTGGGAAAACTCTGTTTCTTGGCGATTTTCACGCCCGCGCCGGTGGTGAAGTGGAACTCGGCCGTATACGTTTTGTTCCCCTTGGATTTGTGCTCGGTATAGCCGTCGATCGGGTCGACGATGGCGCTCTTGCCGACCTTTTGTAAGTGGGCGATATGGGAGCGATCCTGCACGCCAAACACAGCAAACGTGATGCCGGCGACCACGCCGAGGGCTTTATAAATGACGCGCTTGGTTTTCATGTGCCCTGCTCCTGATTTATTGTTGAATTTCGATGCGGTTGTTGGCGTAGGCGTAGCGCGACGGCGGACCGAAGACGCGCAAGTTTTCCTTGGAGTCGGCATTGCCTTGCTCGCGCTTCATGCGGCGCACCAATGCAGGGTCGGTCAGCTCGGTGTCGTCGACGCTGTAGACGTCACGCCGCACCGATTCCCTGGCGTCAAAGCCGCGCTGGATCCAGGTCAGGGTGCGCGTCTTTGGATTGAAGTACAGGCGCATGGGCTCGGTATTCATGTCCTGGATGAACAAGCCGCTTTCCTGCCACTGAGCGTAGTAGTGCTCGCCGCAAACCGCCTTCGGCTCGCGCTTCCATTCGCAGGCAAGCAGGATCAGCAGGTGCTTGTCATCGAGTTTCTTGATGGTGATGCGGGCCTTGGTGAAGCCCCAGTTGCTCACTGGCGCAGTGGTCGAGGAGACCAGGCCGTAATTGCCTTCAATGGCGGCTTGGGGAGTTTGGGCGGCAGCGCCGAGGATGGCAGCCAGGGCGCTCAGCAAGACGCCGGTACGGCAGAGGGTTCGATGCATGTGCGGACAGTGAAAGTAGTCAGGTTGCACATTATGCATGAATATTGGCAATAAAAAAGGCAGCCGAGGCTGCCTTTTTGCTTACTGCTGAAGTGTCGCTTAACGCTTGTGGCGGAGCTTGGCGATGGCAGCCAGTTGCGCGATCGCGGTCGCCAGTTCTGCTTGCGCAGTGGCGTAGTCGATCTTTGCATCCTTGTTGACCATCGATTCCTCGGCTGCTTTTTTGGCAGCCAGTGCTTTCGCTTCGTCCAGGTCGTGACCGCGGATCGCGGTATCGGCCAGAACCGTCACACCGTGCGGCTGCACTTCCAGGATGCCACCGGCAACGAAGACCAGCTCTTCGTCGGCACGGCCAACAACCTTGATGCGTACAGCACCCGGCTTGATGCGGGTGATCAGCGGGGTGTGGTTGGGATAGATCCCCAGCTCACCCGCTTCACCCGGCAACGCGACGAATTCGGCTTCGCCCGAAAAGATGCTCTCTTCGGCCGATACCACGTCAACGTGAATAGTGTTTGCCATAAGTGTCCTATCGGCTCTTACTTAGTTGAGCTTCTTGGCTTTTTCGATAGCTTCGTCGATCGTGCCAACCATGTAGAACGCTTGCTCCGGCAGGTGATCCAGTTCGCCCGATGCGATCATCTTGAAGCCTTTGATCGTGTCTTTCAGCGAAACGTACTTGCCTGGCGAACCGGTGAACACTTCAGCAACGTGGAACGGCTGCGACAGGAAACGCTGCATCTTACGCGCACGGGCAACCAGCAGTTTGTCTTCCGGTGCCAGTTCGTCCATACCCAGAATCGCGATAATGTCACGCAGTTCCTTGTAGCGCTGCAGGGTGCCCTGTACGGCACGCGCGGTGTCGTAGTGCTCCTGACCGACGACGAGCGGGTCCAGCTGGCGCGAGGTCGAATCGAGTGGGTCAACCGCTGGGTAGATACCGAGCGAAGCGATGTCACGCGACAGAACCACGGTCGAATCGAGGTGACCGAAGGTGGTCGCTGGCGACGGGTCGGTCAAGTCATCCGCAGGGACGTAGACGGCCTGGATCGAGGTGATCGAACCGGTCTTGGTCGAGGTGATGCGCTCTTGCAGACGGCCCATTTCTTCGGCCAGGGTAGGCTGGTAACCCACTGCGGAAGGCATACGGCCCAGCAGTGCGGATACTTCGGTACCGGCCAGGGTGAAGCGGTAGATGTTGTCGACGAAGAACAGAACGTCTTTGCCTTCGTCACGGAACGATTCAGCGATGGTCAGACCGGTCAGCGCAACGCGCAGACGGTTGCCTGGTGGTTCGTTCATCTGACCGTAGACCATGGCGACTTTCGAGTTGGCCGGGGTTTCCAGGTCAACTACTTTGGCGTCAGCCATCTCGTGGTAGAAGTCGTTACCTTCACGGGTACGCTCACCCACACCAGCAAACACGGACAGACCCGAGTGTGCTTTAGCGATGTTGTTGATCAGTTCCATCATGTTCACGGTCTTGCCTACACCTGCACCGCCGAACAGACCGACCTTACCGCCTTTTGCAAACGGGCACACCAGGTCAATCACCTTGATGCCGGTTTCCAGCAGGTCTTGCGACGGCGACAGTTCGTCGTACGCAGGAGCCACGCGGTGGATCGATGCAGTCTGCTCGTGCGAGACAGGACCGCATTCGTCGATCGGGTTACCCAGCACGTCCATAATGCGACCCAGGGTTGCCTTACCGACTGGCACCATGATTGGTTTGCCGGTGTTCTGGATGCTCATGCCGCGACGCAGACCGTCCGACGAGCCCAGCGCGATGGTACGGACAATGCCGTCACCCAGCTGCTGTTGTACTTCCAGGGTCAGTTCGGAGCCTGCCATTTTCAGTGCGTCGAAAACCTTCGGCATTGCGTTGCGTGGAAACTCAACGTCAACAACAGCGCCAATACACTGAACGATTTTGCCATCAGCCATGTTCGTTCCTTCTATATTTATTTAAAATCGGGTTAGACCGCTGCCGCACCGGCGACGATCTCGGAGAGTTCTTTGGTAATCGCAGCCTGGCGGGTCTTGTTATAGACCAGCTTCAGTTCACCGATGACGCTACCGGCGTTGTCGCTTGCCGATTTCATCGCAACCATACGCGCCGATTGCTCGGACGCGATATTTTCAGCGACAGCCTGGTAAACCAATGCTTCCACATAGCGCACCAGCAATTCATCAATCACGACTTGCGGTTCCGGCTCGTACAGGTAATCCCAGGCGTGTGCGCCCTTGTCGCCTTCGAGCTTGTCGGCCGACAGCGGCAGCAGCTGCTGGACCACCGGCTCTTGCTTCATCGTGTTAACAAACTTGGTGTAGCAGATGTAGACTGCGTCGAGCTTGCCTTCCTGGTACTCATCGAGCATGACTTTCACAGGCCCGATCAGTTTGTCCAGGTGCGGGGTATCGCCGATCTGAATCGCATGCGACACGACCCGGACACCCACCCGATTCATAAAACCCAAACCCTTGTTGCCAATGGCAACCGCTTCAATCTTGTTGCCAGCTGCTTCCAGCTCGCGCGTTTTTTGCGTCACCATCCGCAGCACGTTGGTATTCATGCCGCCGCACAGACCCTTGTCGGTCGTAACGACGATGAAGCCAACAGCCTTCGCCTGCACGCTCTTGGCTTGCGCCATGAACGGGTGGGTATATTCCGGATTCGCAGTAGCCAGATTGGAGGCGATGTTCCGAATCTTGTCACTGTAGGGACGGGCGGCGCGCATACGGTCCTGCGCTTTGCGCATTTTCGATGCGGCGACCATTTCCATCGCCTTGGTGATCTTCTTCGTATTCTCTACGCTCTTGATCTTGCCACGTATCTCTTTGCCTGATGCCATGAGTCCTTACTCCTTATGCGAGGCTGGGGGGCTTACAAAGCAAGCCGCCCAGCGCCTTCGCAATTAATATGCGCCGGATTTCTTGAAGTCAGCAATAGCGGCGGCCATGGCGGCTTCGCCGTCTTTGTCCAGTGCTTTGGTTTCTTCAATCTTCGACAGCAGGGCAGCTTGCTTGGACTTCATGTAACCATGCAGACCGGCTTCGAACGGCAGGACCTTCTTGATTTCGATGTCATCGAAGTAGCCCTTGTTCACTGCGAACAGCGACACAGCCATCAGCGAGATCGACAGCGGCGAGTACTGCGACTGCTTGAGCAGTTCAGTCACGCGGGCACCGCGGTCGAGCTGCTTGCGGGTCGATTCGTCCAGGTCCGAAGCGAACTGCGCGAACGCAGCCAGTTCACGGTACTGCGCCAAGTCGGTACGGATACCGCCGGACAGGTTTTTGATGACCTTGGTCTGAGCAGCACCACCAACGCGCGATACCGAAATACCTGCGTTAATTGCCGGACGCACGCCCGAGTTGAACAGCGAGGTGTCCAGGAAGATCTGGCCGTCGGTAATCGAAATCACGTTGGTTGGCACGAAGGCCGACACGTCGCCTGCCTGGGTTTCAATAATTGGCAGTGCGGTCAGCGAGCCGGTCTTGCCTTTGACTTCGCCTTTGGTGAACGCTTCGACGTAGTCAGGGTTCACGCGAGCTGCGCGCTCGAGCAGACGGCTGTGCAGGTAGAACACGTCGCCTGGGTACGCTTCGCGGCCTGGTGGGCGGCGCAGCAGCAGGGAAATCTGACGGTAAGCAACAGCTTGCTTGGACAAGTCATCGTAGACGATCAGTGCGTCTTCGCCACGGTCACGGAAGTATTCGCCCATGGCGCAACCGGAGTAGGCGGAGATGTACTGCATGGCAGCCGATTCGGAAGCCGAAGCAGCAACTACAATGGTGTATTCCATCGCGCCGTGCGTCTCGAGCGAGCGCACGATGTTCTTGATCGTCGATGCTTTTTGACCGATTGCGACGTAGATACAGGTCATGTTCTGACCCTTTTGATTGATGATCGCATCAATCGCTACTGCCGATTTACCGGTCTGACGGTCGCCAATGATCAGCTCGCGCTGGCCACGGCCGATTGGTACCATCGAGTCGATCGACTTCAGGCCGGTCTGCATAGGCTGCGACACGGATTGACGGGCGATCACGCCTGGGGCGATTTTTTCGATTGGGGTGGTCAGCTTGGCGTTGACAGGACCCTTGCCGTCGATAGGCTGGCCCAGCGCGTTGACAACGCGGCCGCGCAGCTCAGGACCGATTGGCACTTCCAGAATACGCCCGGTGGTCTTGACGGTGTCGCCTTCGGAAATGTGCTCGTAGGCGCCCAGAATAACGGCACCGACGGAATCACGCTCCAGGTTCATTGCCAGGCCAAACGTGTTGCCTGGGAATTCCAGCATCTCGCCCTGCATCACGTCCGACAGGCCGTGAATACGGCAGATACCGTCGGCTACGGAGATAACCGTGCCCTGATTGCGAATGTCAACGGAACCGTCGAGGCCTTGGATGCGGCTCTTGATCAGTTCGCTGATTTCAGATGAATTAAGTTGCATGCTAACTCCTAATAGTTTCTTGATGCGTAGGGCAAGGGCGTGGTCGGTGGGCTGCTCGGTCGTTACGACGCCAGCGCAACATGCATCTGTTGCAGCTTGGCGCGTACCGAGGTATCGAGCACTTCATCACCGACGACGACGCGCACACCACCGATCAGCGAAGGATCCACTGTCACCGTTGGGTTGAGCTTGCGGCCAAATTTCTTTTCCAGCGTAGCGGTCAGTTCAGTGACCTGCTGCGACGAGATCTCGAACGCACTGACGATGCTGGCATCTGCCGCACCGGCGTCCGCGTTCTTGAGTACCTCGAACTGCGCGCCGATTTCCGGCAGCAGTGCAACGCGGCCATTTTGCGCCAGCATGTCGACCAGGTTCTTCACTTCCGGCGTCGCAGGCGACTTCAGGAGCGACACCAGGGCACTGGTCACATCGGCAGCAGCCACGTTCGGGCTGGCAGCGTAAGCGAGCACATCAGGATGTTGACCAAGTTGCGCCAGTTCGGACACAACTTCGGACCAGGCTGCCATGTTGCCTTGCTTGGCAACACGGAACAGCGCTTCGGCGTAAGGACGGGCGACGGTTGCGATTTCGGCCATGATTACAGCTCGGTCGAAAGTTGCGACAGCATGTCGGCGTGCGCCGATGCATTGACTTCACGCTTGAGGATCTGCTCGGCGCCTTTGACAGCCAGGCCAGCAACTTGCGAACGCAGTTCATCACGCGCACGCGACACTTCCGACGTGGCTTCCGCTTTGGCGTTGGCCAGAATGCGTGCAGCTTCTTCAGCAGCAGTTTTCTTGGCTTCGTCGATGATCATGGCAGCGCGCTTTTCAGCGTCCACGATGCGCTTTTGTCCTTCGTCACGTGCAGTTGCCAGTTCGGCATCAACACGCTTGAGTGCTACTTCCAGCTCGGTCTTGCCGCGGTCGGCAGCAGCCAGACCACTCGCGATCCTCTGGGCGCGCTCATCGAGCGCTTTCATCAGTGGCGGCCACACGAATTTCATCGTGAAGCCCGCCAGGATGAAGAAGACCACGAACTGTGCAAACAGGGTTGCGTTTAAGTTCACGGGATTTCCTTCTCAAAAAAACGGATGCCGAACCTGGAAGGTTCGGCAATTCATTACCAGCGAAGTGCCGAACTTAAATTACTTCGGTACGAATGGGTTTGCGAATGCGAACAGCATTGCGATACCAACACCGATCAGGAACGCCGCATCGATCAGACCAGCCAGCAGGAACATCTTGGTCTGCAGGGTGTTCATCAGTTCAGGCTGACGCGCCGAAGCTTCGAGGTATTTGCCGCCCATGATAGCGATACCGATACATGCGCCGATAGCGCCCAGACCGATGATCAAACCGCAAGCCAGAGCAACAAAAGAAAGGTCAGTCATGAGAGTTCCTTCAAAAAGTAAATTAAAAAATTAAAAATCAAACTTAGTTACTACTACTATCTTTCGATACAGTTCGTGCCGTGCCGATCAGTGGCCTTCATGCGCCTGGCCGATATACACCAGCGTCAGCATCATGAAAATGAACGCCTGCAGGAACACGATCAGGATGTGGAAAATAGCCCAGATCGAACCGGCAATCACGTGGCCAACGAAGCCGAACGTGGTTGCCATTGCACCCAACAAAGCGATCAACAGGAACAACAGTTCGCCAGCAAACATGTTGCCGAACAGTCGCATGCCGAGCGACACGGTTTTTGCTGCGTACTCAATCACGTTCAACAGCAGGTTGAACGGCGCCATGTAGATGCCGAACGGTGCTGCGAACAGTTCGTGGATCCAGCCGCCGAAGCCCTTGATCTTGATGCTGTAGAAGATCATCAGGGCGAACACGCCGAGGGAAATACCCAGGGTGCCGTTCAGGTCGGCGGTAGGCACGACGCGCTGGTAAGGGAAGGTTTCGCCCAGACCCAGCAGGGTAATCAGTTTCGATGGTGCATCCACCGGCAGGAAGTCCATCGAGTTCATCAGGGCAACCCAGACGAACACGGTCAGGGCCAGCGGTGCAATGAAGCTGCGGTCGCCGTGGACAATGCCCTTGGCCTGGTTGTCGACCATTTCGACCACCATTTCAACGGCAGCCTGGAAGCGGCCTGGTACGCCGGAGGTGGCTTTGCGGGCCGCCATCCACATCAGCAGGCAGCCAAGCACGCCGCACAGGACCGACCAAAAGATGGTGTCCATATTGATAATGGAGAAATCGACCACATTTGTCTGGTGGTGATTCGAATAATGGGCCAGGTGGTGCTTGATGTACTCTGACGCGGTTGGTGCGTGCGTCGCTGCGCCTTCAACTGTTGAACTCATAGTGTCAGTGCCTAAATAATAGAATAATGTAACTTTTCAGTGCCACGATGAAACCGCCGATTAAGGCGAACCAATTCAAATCGCGGTACAGCGTCGCGGCCGCGCCGATCAGCGCCACCGTCAGTGCAATCTTTATGAATTCCCAGATGAAAAACGAGATCGGGTCGGCGCCGCCGGGCCGCTTTGTGTTGAGAAACAGGCGCCCCGCCATGATCGCGTTCGGCACCACACAACACAAACCCCCGAATATTGCCGACACCATCGCCGCCCAGCCTCCCAGCAGTCCGGCCACCAGGCCAGCGACGACTGTTACGATCAATTGCAGGGAGACTAAGCGCAGCATTTTTTGTTCTTCGCGCCAGCCATGATGAAAGCTGTTTCGGGTATTGGGATCACGTGAATCAGCGGGATTATAAGGCGTTACGCACATATGCGTCAAACGTTGCTGCGCCGCGAAAGCGATTAAATGTGGTGATATGTCACCTTTTTTTGGAGCGCCCGCACTAATCCGGGGCAGTCATCACCGGCAAAGGAATTGTTTCATCGAAGAAACGATTTTCATGATGAGAAACGGCGGCCCCGCAGAACGGCCGCCGCGGTGGGCCTCAGGCGCGCAGTCTTGCCAAAACGCCATCAAGCACGTCGAGATCGGCGAAATCGATGATCATCTGGCCCTTGCCCTTGGCGCCCATCTTGAACAGGACCGGCGTGGCCAGCTTGTCGGACAGCTCTTCTTCCAGGCGCACGATGTCGCCCGATTTTTCCTTCTGGCGCGCCACCGGCGTGTTGGCCTGCTCTTCCATGGCGCGGTTGACCAGTTTCTCTGTTTCACGTACCGACAGGCGCTTCGCCACCACCTGGTTGGCCAGGCTGATCTGGCTGGCCGAATCGACCGCCAGCAGCGCGCGCGCGTGGCCCATGTCGATGTCGCCGGCCATGAGCATGGTTTGCACCGGTGCCGCCAGATTGATCAGGCGCAGCAGATTCGATACCGCGCTGCGCGAGCGGCCTACCGCCGTCGCAGCCTGTTCATGGGTAAAGCTGAAGTCCGAGATCAGGCGCTGGATGCCCTGCGCTTCTTCGAGCGGATTGAGGTCTTCGCGCTGGATGTTTTCGATCAGCGCCATGGCCGCCGCGGCCTGGTCGTCCACATCGCGCACCAGCACCGGGATCTGGTCCAGACCGGCGAGCTGGGCCGCGCGGAAGCGGCGCTCGCCGGCGATGATTTCGTATTTGGTGGCGCCAGTGAGCTTGTCGGTACCGACCGGACGCACCAGCACCGGCTGCATGATCCCCTGGGTCTTGATCGATGCGGCCAGTTCGGCCAGCGCGCCCTCGTCCATGCGCGTGCGCGGCTGGTACTTACCAGCCTGCATCTGTGTGACTGGCAGCGAGGACGGCGTGCCGGGATCGGGCTGGGGCGCGTCGCCGTCGCCGCCAAGCAGTGCTTCGAGACCGCGGCCGAGGCCTTTGAGTTTTTTGGTAGCCATGATTCGGTGATTCTTTCTGCTAAATTCTGATTACAGTGTTTTGATGCGCTTGACCATCTCTTCGCCGAAGGCCACGTAAGCTTGCGCGCCCTTCGAGGTCGGGTCGAACGTCACGCCCGGAATGCCGTACGACGGCGCTTCCGCCAGGCGCACATTGCGCGGGATGATGGTCTTGAAGACCTTGTCGCCGAAGTGCTCTTCGAGCTGGGCCGACACCTGCTGCGACAGCGTCATGCGCGGATCGAACATGACGCGCAACAGGCCAATGATCTTGAGATCGGGATTCAGGTTCGCGTGCACCTTCTTGATGGTGTTGACCAGATCGGACAAGCCTTCGAGCGCGTAGTACTCGCACTGCATGGGAATGATCACGCCGTGCGCGGCGCACAAGCCATTGAGCGTGAGCATCGACAGAGCAGGCGGGCAGTCGATCAAAATGAAATCGTACTGCGCATCGACCACGGCCAGCGCATCCTTCAGACGGCGCTCGCGATGCTCCAGTTCCACCATTTCCACTTCGGCCCCGGCCAGTTCACGGTTCGATGGCAGCACGTCGAACTTGCCCGCCTCGGAACGCTGGCGCGCTGTGTTCACGTCGGCCTCGCCCAGCAGCACTTCATAGGTGGACGCTTTCAGGCCGGCCTTGTTGATGCCGGCACCCATGGTCGCGTTGCCCTGCGGGTCCAGATCGACCAGCAGCACGCGCTGGTTCAGGCTGGCCAGTCCGGCCGACAGGTTGACAGTGGTGGTGGTCTTGCCGACGCCGCCCTTCTGGTTTGCAACGCAAAATATTTTTGCCATGTATCTTCTAACGTGAGACGCAACAATAACGATTTATACCGTTTATACTATAAAGATCGTTTATTCGATATGTATAGTATATCTGGTATAAACCAGGTAAATGGTTTATACGATTTACTCTGATTTCTGGATAAACACGAGATGACGCTCTGCCCGCAGTCCCGGAACCCCGATAGGCCGTAATTCCGTGACTTTCCACTCTGCCGGCAGTCTTTCCTGCTCCTCCGGTGGCGCCGTTCCTTTGAGGGCAATAAATTGACCGCCCTCTGCCAAAACGTGTCCCGACCAATTGACGAAATCCGACAGGTCCGCAAAAGCACGGGAAGTCACAACGTCGAATTTCTGTGGCGGTTGCAGGTCCTGCACCTTCATCGTGTAGACGGTGACGTTGGCCAGGCCCAGTTCAGCTTTCACTTGCGTCAAAAATGCAGTCTTCTTGTGCACCGTGTCGATCATCGACACTTTCGTCTGCGGCAGGCTGATGGCCAGTACCACGCCAGGCAATCCGCCCCCTGCCCCGACGTCCAGCACGTTGTGCGCGTCTGCGAAGGCCGATACCGCCGCCAGCGAGTCGAGCACATGGTGCGTCATCATTTGCATGGGATCGCGCACCGAGGTCAGGTTGTAGACCGCATTCCACTTGAACAGCAGCGCGAGGTAGTCGAGCAGTTGTTCCTGTTGCTTGTCATTCAGATTCAGTTGCAGCTCTTTGATACCGTTGGCCAGGATTTGCGCCAACGCAGGCCGGTCGAAAAACTTCATTGCGCCAGCTCCTCATTGAGGGTGGCAAAACCTTTCGCACCGCGTTTCTTTAAATGTACCAGCAAAAGCGAGATCGCGGCAGGTGTGACGCCAGAAATTCTTGAAGCCTGTCCAAGCGTTTCCGGACGCTGCTTGTCCAGCTTTTGCCGTACCTCGATCGACAGCGCGGTGATGTCCAGGTAGTTGAACTCGGCTGGCAGCTTGAGGTTTTCGTAGTGGTCGTGGCGTTCGACTTCCTTGGCCTGGCGGTCGATGTAGCCCGCGTACTTGAGCTGGATTTCGACCTGTTCGCGCACCGCGGGATCTTCCACGCCCGGCCCGGCCAGGGCCTGCCCTTCGACGCCGGACATGCTCATCAGCTTGTCGTACCCGACACCCGGGCGGCGCAGCAGATCGGCCAGCGAGTATTCGCGTTCGATGGCCTGGCCGATGACACGTTCCGATTCGGCGCTCGCCAGAATGCGCGGGTTCACCCAGGTTGTGCGCAGGCGCTCCAGTTCCAGCGCCACGGCTTCACGTTTGCGCTCGAATGCTT
>DASWMN010000246.1:0-4714 GCA_036399735.1 Telluria sp.
CTGGCGATAATGCTTGCGCACCAGCACACACAAGCCGCCCATGGCGGCAATGATGGCCACCGTGGCCCAGCCGCCTTCGGCAAAGCGCTCGAACAGCAGGATCGCCAGAATGCCCGAGCAGATAATGAAGCCGGTGGCCGACAGCAGCAGGCGGCGCTTCCAGCGTTCGCCGCCCTTGCGGCTTTGCCACCAGTACAGGCACAGGCCGAACAGGGAAATGGCAAAGGTCAGGAACACGGAAATCGAGTACAGCACCACCAGCAGCGTGACCTTGCCCTCGGTCCAGAACAGGATCGCCAGCGCGGCAATACCCATGACCAGGATGCCGTTCTGGGTCACCAGCCGGGTCGACAGATAACGGAACTTGTGCGGCACCCAGGAATCGCTCGCCATGTTCGACAGCACAGCCGGGCCGCCCAGGAAGCCGGTATTGGCGGCCACGAACAGCAGGCCCGCTTCAAACGCCAGCACCACCGCCAGCAGAATCTGGTTGAGCAGGGGGCCACCCAGCCCCATGCTGTCGATGATGAGTTTGAAGGTGGAGGCGTTCAAGGTCTGGCCCGGCACCTGCTTGGCGTCCCACAGCAGGTACAGCAGGATGATGCCGGAGGCGGTCAGCGCCAGCGACAGCGCCATGTACAGCATGGTCATCTTGCCGGTGCGCACACGCGGTTCGGCCAGCAGGTTGACATTGTTCGACACCGCTTCCAGGCCGGTGTAGGTGCCGCCCCCTTGCGAATACGCCAGCAGCAGCATGGCGGCCACCCCGGTCCAGCCGATGTTACTGGCCAGTTCCGTGGTGCTGGCCATGGTGGTCGGCACCAGCTCGGGCAGATACGACACGTGGGCGGCGATGCCATACACGATCAGAATCAGGTGGGTGACCACGAAGCCGAGGAAAATCGGCAGCAGGATCTGGATCGCTTCCTTCAGCCCGCGCAGATTCATCACGATCAGCAAACCGATGAAGAAGGCTTCGGCCCACAGCTTGTAGGGCTGGAAGCCAAGCGGCAGGAAGGAAGCCAGCGCGTCGACCCCCGAGGCGATCGAAATGGCAATGGTCAGCACGTAATCGAGGATCAGGGCGCAGCCCGAGATCAGGCCCAGATACGGCCCCACCAGTTTGGTGGCAACGCGGTAGCCGCCGCCCCCGGTCGGGAACAGTTCGATTACCTGGTTGTAGGCCAGGGCGATGATGAAGACGGTAACGGCGGTGGCGATCGCCAGGTACAGACCCAGCTCGGTATGCCCGCCCAGGGCGTGGAAGGTTTCTTCGGGACCGTAGGCGGAGGAAGACAGGCCATCGGCCCCCAGTCCGACCCAGGCCAGGAAGGCGACCAGCGCCATCGAGTGGCGGGTCTCGCTCTTCATCGGGTCGAGTGCCTTGCCCAGCAAAATTTCGCGGATTTTCTTGTTCTTCATCGTGCGCGCCGGCCCGCAAGGACGACGTGGTAGCCTCAGTAGAACGCGATGATACGCCGTTCCAGCAGGCCAGCGCACGAACTGCTGCCAGAATGACCCCTGGATGTTGCGTATTTATCCATACAGCTGCCGGGCCTCGCCCGCGGGGGCGCAAATCGAGGATTACAATTTCCGCTGCGTTACTCTATAATGCGGTCCTTGTGCATGAATGCTGTCGTGCTGCCCGGATGGTGGAACTGGTAGACACAGCAGACTCAAAATCTGCCGCTTCGCGGCGTGCCGGTTCGATTCCGGCTCTGGGCACCAGTTATTCAGCGCACAAACACAGTTGGTATCACTAAACCCGCCCCCTCACATGACGGCGGGTTTTTTATGGGCGGGAAGCAGTGGCAACATGCCTGCCGCGCAAGCGAAGGAAAAAGTGCGCGTCACGCTTTGCAGATCCACGGCGATCATCTTGCTGCCTCATCGGGCAATATCCCTGCAATTGCCATCGCAAGCTCATCGTCGAGAATTTCCGTTTCATCCGTAAAGCCCGCCGCTATACGTCGCTGCGCCTCAGGCACAACCAGGCCTAATGCAATTTTCTGGCGGATAAAAGTGGCCAGGCAATAATTCGTGATCTCGCCAACAGGCACCGACCAATTGGCGCGCAAACGCTGGATGAGGCTTGAGTCGGTATCCGGCTCGCGCCATGGCCCAGCAAAATCTGCAACTGTCCGCGTTTCCATTGCAATCTCTTCCCGGTTTTGTGGCTGGTAAAGGGGCAGCCGGCGTCCTGCTTTGCTGAAGCGCCGGCCACATGCCCTCGAGCAGCGGATTCACTCAAAGCGTCCCGGTTGGCTATTAGAAGTACGCCGCAAATCATATTTCAGCGGCCACAACCACAAGGACGCACTGTGTGGGCAAACCACGGCGACCACCGCGCGCAGTTGACTTCCCAATAATCAACTAATACACTTTACCAAATTGCACAAAAGTAAATTTGCGTGCCCCTTAGAAAATCCCCCCGATCGGATCCCATGTTACGAATCTCCGCCGCCGTCGCCATTCTGCTGAGCCTATCGGCTTGTGCCATCAACCAGAACGTCCAGCCTGTCGCGCCGTTTTCCGCACGCGAAATTTGCCTGATCGAGAATCCGGCAGTACGGGCTGGCGTGATCGAAGCGTATCAGCGCACGCTGCGAGAAAAAGGGTATGTCGTCAAACGCTTGCCGCCGCAGTCTGCTGTCACGGAATGCAACGTCACCACCACCTACACCGCGAACTGGCAGTGGGACATGGCCATGTACATGTCGTATGCCCAGATCAAGGTGTTCCGCGACGGCTATCAGGTTGGCGAGGCCAGCTATGACGCGCGCGGCGGTGGTGGCAACATGAGTAAGTTCATCGACGCCGACAAGAAAATCACGGAACTGGTCAATCAACTTTACCCTTCCGGCTCGGGCCGTTCACTTCAAAACGGCTCCTGAGTGGCTGCCGCGCGTGCCTGCGCCGCCAGGGCGCCGGCATGCGCCGAGGTCAGGCTGCGCAGAAACGCTGCCAGGTCTTTTTTGTCCTGCACATTCAGGGTCAAGGGCTTAAGCAACGGATCTCTGGCGCCATTGTCCATGCCACCGCGCGCATAGAAGTCGATCACCTCTTCCAGCGTGGCGATGCTTCCGTTGTGCATGTAGGGTCCGGTGATGGCCACATTGCGCAAACTGGGCGTGCGGTAGGCCCAACGGTCGCGCTCGGCGCCACTGACTTCGAAACGGCCCGTGTCAGCTTCGACCGGCTCGGACACGGACGCCACGTCCTGCAGGCGCAGCGCGGTGAATACGCCAGGCGCGAGCTGCACGCGAAAGCGCTGCTGCGGGTCGCGCGCCACACTGGCGCCAACCCCGGTGTTGTGAAAAAGCGCGTCGGAAAACAAGGCCGATTTTGCGCTCACTGTGTGGCAGGCTATACAGCGGCCCTTGCCGCTGAACAGCGCAAAGCCAGCCCGCTCGGAAGCGTTCAAGGCATCGGCCTGGCCACCGTAGCGCCAGCGGTCGAAGCGCGAATCGCCGGCCACCAGCGTGCGCTGGTAGCTGGCCAGTGCCGCCGCCACATTGGCGCGATCGGCGGCGGCGCCGAAAGCGGCTTCGAACTTGCCCGCGTAATCGGGCAGCGCCCGCAAACGGGCCAGCACTTCTGCGCTGCTTGCATTCCCCATCTCGATGTTGTTCAGCAGCGGATCCCAGGCTTGCTGCTCGAGCGATCCGGCGCGGCCATCATGGAACAACTGTCCCACATACGCCACGTTGAGCAAGCTCGGCGCATTGCGGCGCAGGCTGCGCCCTTCCAGGCCGATCGAGGTAGCGATTTCGACTGCGGCAAAACCCTGCTCGGGCACGTGGCACATGGCGCAGGACATGGTGCCGTTGCGCGACAGGCGCGTATCCATGAACAGTTTGCGGCCCAGCGCGATCATTGCCGGCGTGGCCGGCGGTGTCGTCAAGGATGGCAAGCCAAGCGCGCTGCCGGATTCCGGCGCGCGCTGGCAGCCGGCCAGGGCAAGCAAGGCCAGCGACCACAGCAGTGCCGCCGGCCACGCTGTCATGGCCTGGCCGCGCGCCGTTCCAGCAGCAGCGTCTTGATATCGCCCAGCAGCACGGCCGGATGCAGATAAGCGGTGCTGTAGATTTCGCGCACACTGCCGGCGCTGTCGATCAGATACACCTTGAGCAGGTGGCTGAGCACGGGCACGCGCTGCCCCGGTGGCTGCTCGTCGGCCACCGACACATCCTGGCCAAACCCGTCGAGCAGCGGCGCCAGTTCGGCACCGGAACGCGTGGTCAGAAAATCCCAGCGCACCCCGCGCTGGTCGCGCATTTCGGGATCGCCGTACAGGCGCATGGTGTCGGGTGTGTCGTTGCGCGGATCGAAACTCATGCTGACAAACCGCACCTGGTCGCGCAGGGCCCGATCGCGGCGGATGCTCTCACGCAGGGTATGCAAGGTTTCGTAGGCCAGCGGGCAACCCTTGGGATCGCTGCAATAAGTATAGATAAAGGAAAACAGGGTCACTTTGCCGGTGGTGAACGTGGCGAGCCGCTGCAGCTTCCCGTCCGCCGCCAGGACCGGCCCGTCCGGCGCGCGCAGAATGTGGTACAGGCGGTAACTGCCGGGCGCCGGCGGCTGGAAACCCAGCGCCGGCACAGCCGCCGTGGCGGTGCTCATGCACAGCAATGCAAGCGCGGCAAGCCCCGCCCGGATCATCGTCCGCATGCCGCTCCCGCCGCTTTCAGCGCGTGGCAATCGCGACGCG
>DASWMN010000247.1:0-15372 GCA_036399735.1 Telluria sp.
CGCAGGTTTGCTGCCATGGTAAATCGATTTGACAGCACCCTGTCCGACCGACGCGCCGAACTTTTTCAGCACCCGTTCCGGCAAGCCTTCGTGGGCGGTGTAGTCGACCAGGTTCTCGACCTTGATCACATCACGTGCAACACTTTCCACCGTGCCAAAACCATCAGCCAGGCCCATGTCCACGGCGCGCGCGCCGCTCCAGAACAGGCCGGAGAAGGTTTCCGGTGTTTCCTTCAAGCGCTTGCCGCGCCCTGCACGCACGACCGCGATGAACTGCTGATGAATTTCATTGAGCATCGCCTGGGCGTGCGCCTTGTGCTTGTCCGACTGCGGGCTGAACGGATCGAGGAAGCCCTTGTTTTCTCCCGCCGTCAGCAGGCGCCGTTCAACGCCGAGTTTTTCCATGGTGCCGGTAAAACCGAAGCCATCCATGAGCACGCCCACCGAGCCGACGATGCTGGCCTTGTTGACGAAAATTTTGTCAGCCGCAGCGGCAATGTAATAGCCACCCGAGGCGCAGATTTCGTCGACCACCACGTACACAGGCTTGTTCGGAAAACTGCGCTTGAGGCGCACGATCTCGTCGACAATTGCGCCGGCCTGCACCGGGCTGCCGCCAGGGCTGTTGATACGCAACACCACCGCCACCGATTCGACATCGGTGAACGCCTTGTTCAGTGCGGGGATCACGGCGTCCGCGGAACCACTGCCTTCGTCCTCGATCGTGCCGCTAATTTCGATCAGCGCGGTATGCTTGCCGAGTAACTCGCCATTCTCGCCGGTGAAATTGAAATCGTATAGCGACCACAGCGCGAAGAAGGCCAGCAACAAGAAACTCATCTTGAAAAAAATGCCCCAGCGGCGCGCGGCGCGCTGTTCCTTGACGGTGGCAAACACGAGCTTCTCGAGCGTCTCCCGTTCCCAGCTGCCGTGCGCCGGCGCTGCGGCGGAAACGCCGGGGGCAGGTACGGCCTGCTGCTCATTGCCTGGTATATCGCTCATAATGTGCTTTGTTAAAAATGATGCCAGTTATTCTGCCAGCGGCTGAATGAATTCGTCGGGCGTCCAGTACAGATTGCCGTTTTCCTCGCGCACGCCGATCGGGCGCAAGCGCCCGCCTTTACACGGACCACCGGCGCAAAAGCCGCTGTCGGGCGCGTAGATGGCGCCATGCGTCGCACACATCAGATACAGGCCGCTCGATTCGAAGAATTCGCCTTCGGCCCAGTCGAGCTCGATCGGCACGTGCGCGCAGCGGTTCAGATAAGCATACGCCTGCCCGCCGTAGCGCACCACGAAGCCGGTAGCCTTGTCGCCAAAGGCAGTGACTGCGAAGCGCACGCCCTTGCCGCCTTCGGTCACCTGCTCGGAAGGACAGATCAGCAAGGCGCTGGCGTCCGCCATCATGCGTTCTCGGTCAGCCACTGGTGCAACTGGCCCACGTTTTCCGCCGAATACACAGGCTTGCAGGCATGCAGCTGATCGTGCGGATGGGCGCCGTACTGGACCGCGACACCAGCCGCGCCGGCATTGTTCGCCATCAGCAGATCGTGGGTGGTGTCGCCTATCATCACGGTGCGCCGCAAATCCTGGCCCAGTTCACGCGTCAATTCCTGCAGCATGGCCGGGTGCGGCTTGGAGAATGTCTCATCGGCGCAACGGGTTGCATCGAACAGCGAGAGCAGGCCCACCGCATTCAAGGCCCGGTTCAGGCCGACCCGGCTTTTGCCGGTGGCAACCGCCAGGAAATAGCCATCCTGCGACAGTTCGTTCAACATGTCGCGTACGCCGTCGAACAGCACCAGTTCATGGTCCTTCGACAGGTAATGAAAACGATAACGTTCCACCATGCGCGGATACAGGGACGGCTCGATGTTGGGCATGACGGCTTGCATGGCTTCGTGCAGGCCCAGCCCGATAACGTGCGAGGCGTCGTCATCATGCGGAATCGGCAGCCCGAGGTCGCGCGCGGCGGCCTGGATGCACTTCACGATGGTGGACGTGCTGTCCATCAGGGTGCCATCCCAATCAAATACGATCAGATCAAATTGCTTTCTTGCCATGTTATCCGGCTGCGGTAGCGTGCCGGCTCCTGTCTGGATGTCTCCGGCGCACGTTGCTCAGCGCGCCGGTGTCGTTAAAGGTTTCCCCAAGCTTAGCAAGAAACGCTCGCATTCACCGGCCAGCGGTGCATTGAGCGTCATCGGTTTGCCGCTCTCGGGATGGGTAAACGTGATCTGCTGCGCGTGCAGAAACATGCGCTTGAGCGCCCCGCGCGTGGCATCAGCCTTCAGCAGCTGGCGGTTCAGGGCAAAATCGCCGTATTTGTCGTCACCTGCAATAGGATAGCCGGACGAAGCCAGATGAACGCGGATCTGGTGCGTACGCCCGGTCTTCAGCTCGGCTTCCAGCAGGGCGAACTGGCTGAACTTGCGCAGCAGGGTGAACACCGTGTGCGACTCCATCCCGCCCGCCTGCACACAGACGCGGCGCTCGCCTTCCGGCGTCGTGTACTTATGCAGCGGCAATTTTACATGCTGACGCGCATTTTTCCAGTCACCGTACACCAGGGTCAGGTAACGCTTGTCGGTCAGGCCGTCGCGCATCTGCTCGTGCAGGTTGGTGAGCGCCGACCGCTTTTTGGCCAGCATCAGCAAACCGGAGGTTTCGCGATCGAGCCGGTGCACCAGTTCCAGGAACTTGGCGTCCGGGCGCGCGGCGCGCAGCTGCTCGATCACGCCATACGACACGCCGGAGCCGCCGTGCACCGCCACGCCGCAGGGCTTGTCGATCACGAGAATGTGGCTGTCTTCGTGCAAAATGGTGAATTCGGCCCCGGGAACGGCCGCGCTGGATGCTTTTTCGGCAATGCGCACCGGCGGAATTCGCACCACGTCACCGAGTTCAAGCCGGTATAACTGGTCGATCCGGCCTTTATTGACGCGCACTTCGCCGGAACGCAGGATGCGGTAAATATGGCTTTTCGGGACGCCTTTGCAGATGCGTAACAGATAATTATCGATTCTCTGTCCGGCATCGTCTTCGGCGATGGTAACAAAAGTGGCTTGCGGCTGGACCGGCTGGCGTTCCGTCGGGGATGAAGGGGGAATAACGTTTTGCATCTTCATTTGCTCTGTCTTCCCAGAAATTCTCTCTAAGTCCTTCATTTTGAATATATAATCGACAGGCGGCGGTCAAACCTCTGCTGGTGTAAGAATTAAAACGATATTTTACACAGGGGCGTCTCCATCGGCCTCGCCAAATTGCAAATTCGATGGAAAAAATGTGTACGCACAGTTTTGCGCGGGTCAAGGTTGCACCGTTGTTGTAATCGGATAGCGCGCATGGCTGCTGAATTGGATAGCCTGGAATTGTAAGGATAAGTACTGGCAAGCTGGCTCGTTGTTCCAGCTTGCCGGATGTTGGTGTCGATAACGCTTGTCGTTTTCGCCCGACCCGAAGTAAGCCTCATACTGAAGGCTTGAGAATAAAGGCTGATGGTAAGCCTGGGAATCGAAGTCTTGGTATGTTCGCTGGCGACGGTCTGGCTCACTGAATTGCTCACCGCCTGGCTTGCTTTGCGCCCCGGTCTCTGACCTGGTAGGTACAGACAAGTTGCAGGTGATGCGTGCACTCGGCATGTCGATCGACCTCACTGCGCCCTGTTGCGGCAGCGATGCTTTAGCGTCGCTGCGCCGTACGTAAAGGCATACCCACCCTCCAGCTCTCCCCTTCTAGCGTACATCCCCTGTACTTTTCGCCGCTCCTGACAAGGGCGGCACTAGAATGGCCCCCGGGCCACGGAGTTTATAAAAATGAAACGCATGTTGTTTAACGCTACGCAGCAAGAAGAACTGCGCGTAGCGATTGTCGACGGTCAGAAACTGATCGATATCGATATCGAAACCGCGGGTCGCGAACAGCGCAAATCGAATATCTACAAAGGTGTCATCACCCGTATCGAGCCTTCGCTCGAAGCCTGCTTCGTCAGCTACGGTGAAGACCGCCACGGTTTCCTGCCATTCAAGGAAGTCGCGCGCACCTATTTCCGCGAAGGCGTCGATGTACGCAATGCGTCGGTCAAGGAAGCGCTGCGCGAAGGCCAGGAAATCATGGTCCAGGTGGAGAAGGAAGAGCGCGGCAACAAGGGCGCGGCACTGACCTCCTTTGTTTCGCTGGCCGGCCGTTATCTGGTCCTGATGCCAAACAACCCACGTGGCGGCGGTGTATCGCGCCGGGTGGAAGGCGAAGAGCGCCAGGAACTGCGTGAAACCATGGACAAGCTCGATCTGCCGCAAGGCATGTCGGTGATTGCCCGCACCGCAGGTATCGGCCGCAACGTCGAAGAACTGCAGTGGGACTTGAACTACCTGATGCAATTGTGGCGCGCCATCGAAGGCGCCGGCAAGTCGGCCCCGGGTGCGTTCCTGATCTACCAGGAATCGTCGCTGGTGATCCGCGCCATTCGCGACTACTTCCAGCCTGATATTGGCGAGATCCTGATCGATACGGACGACATCTACGAACAGGCGCATCAGTTCATGAGCCACGTGATGCCGGACATGCTGCACCGCGTAAAGCGCTACAGCGACGACGTGCCACTGTTCTCGCGCTTCCAGATCGAACACCAGATCGAAACCGCCTACGCGCGCACCGTGCCGCTGCCATCGGGCGGCGCCATCGTGATCGACCACACCGAAGCGCTGGTCTCGGTCGACGTCAACTCGGCCCGCGCCACGCGCGGCTCGGACATCGAAACGACCGCCTTCAACACCAACTGCGAAGCGGCTGAAGAAGTGGCCCGCCAGCTGCGCCTGCGCGACCTTGGTGGCCTGATCGTCATCGACTTCATCGACATGGAAGTGGCGAAAAACCAGCGCGAAGTCGAAACGCGCCTGAAAGACGCCCTGCACCACGACCGTGCACGCGTCCAGATGGGCAAGATTTCGCGCTTCGGCCTGATGGAACTGTCGCGCCAGCGTCTGCGTCCTTCGCTGTCCGAAGGCAGCCACGTGACCTGCCCGCGCTGCTCGGGCACCGGCCACATCCGCGATACCGAATCGTCCGCACTGCAAGTCCTGCGCATCATCCAGGAAGAAGCAATGAAGGAAAACTCGGCCACCATTCACGTCCAGGTACCGGTCGATGTGGCCGCCTTCCTGCTCAATGAAAAGCGTGGCGAAGTGCTGAAGATCGAGAACCGTCACCGCATCAGCGTGATCCTGATCCCGAACAAGCACCTGGACACCCCGCACTACAAGCTCGAACGCATCAAGCATGACGATCCGCGCCTTGAAGACAGCCAGGCCAGCTACAGCCTGGCCGAAACGGCGGAGACCGACATGGCCTACAGCAAGCGCCAGAAGGAAGAAGCCAAGCCGCGCCAGGAAGCCGTTGTCAAGACGATTACCCCGGCCCAGCCTGCCCCTGTGGTGGACCGCACTGAAGTGGTCAAGCCAGTTGCCGCACCAGTGCCTGTGCTGACCGCACCAGCGGAAGAAGGTTTCTTCACCAAGCTGAAGAACCTGTTCTTCGGCAAGGACGAAGCACCTGCGCCAGCCCCGGCGCCAGTCGCACCGGCCAAGCCAGCGGCCAAGGAAGACCGCAATGGCGGCGACCGCAACGGCCGTGGTCCGCGTGGCCGCAGCCGCGGCGGCAAGCAAGCTGGCCGTGAACGCGAAGAGCGCGAGCCGGTCAAGGCCAATGGCGCCGAAGACAGCGCCAAGGCAGCCGACGACAAGCCGGCACGTCCACCGCGTCCGCCACGCCCACCGCGTGAGCCACGCGAGCCGCGTGAGCAAGGCGATGCTGCAGCAGCGGCGCCAGCGCCACGTGCTGAACGCGGCGAGCGCCCTGAACGTGGCGAACGTGCTGAACGCACCCCGCGTCCACCACGCGAGCGCGCCGACTACCGCACCCCGGTTGCTGAAAGCAAGAGCGACGAGCTGGCGCTTGCGCCGGTCGCCGCGGCAGTGCAAGTTGGTGTCCCTGTCGAGCCGGAAGTGGCACCAGTGCCAAAAATGATCACCACGATCGGACCGAACGGCGAAGAAATCGAAGTCGAAGCCGGTGGCGACGAGCCGCGCCGCCGCCGCCGCCGCGGTGGCCGCAACCGCAACCGTCGTGACCGTGAAGGTGTCGAGGGTGTTGAAGGTGCCGAAGGTATCGAGGGTGCTGAAGGCGCCGAAGGCGTCGACAGCGATGCAGGCGAAAACGACGTCGTCCGGGCTGAAGCTGCACCGGCCGCAGAGGTAGCTGAAGCTGCTCCTGCGCCAGTGGAGGCTGCACCGGCACCGGCGCCGGCACCAGTTGCTGCACCTGTGCCTGTGTCGGAATACACGCCAGCCCCGGTGGCAGAAGTTGCACCGGCAGTGGTGGCGCCCGTTGTCGCACCAGCGCCAGTGGCAGCCCCTGCCCCAGTGCCAGCGCCAGCCGCACCGATCGTCGAACAGACCATCTTTACGCCTGAAGCAACGCCGGATCCAGAACCAGTGGCTGAAGCTGCACCGGCGCCTGCGCCAGTTGTTGCTCCTGCTCCTGCTCCTGCTCCTGCGCCTGCTCCTGCACCGGCGCCTGTGGCAGCTGCACCGGCGCCCGCTCCCGTGGTCGCTTCGCCAGCGCCAGCACCGGCGCCAGTTGCAGCACCTGCGCCAGCACCTGCATCTGCACAGCCAGTCGCCAAGCCAGCTGCGGACCTCAACGAGATCCTCAGCTCCGCCGGTCTGACCCTGGCGGCCACCAATCCTGAAAAGCTGCGTGCAGCCCAGGAAGCGGCAGCCCAGGCAGCAGCACCGGTGCGTGTGCCACGCGAGCGCAAGCCACTGCCACCGCAAGTCGATGAGCCCCTGATCCAGGTGGACACCACCCGTCATTAATCAGTGACCGGACCAAAAAAGGGAAGCCGTGTGCTTCCCTTTTTTTCGCCTGCCCTTCTTTGACAGCACCATCATTTACGAGGACGATGCAGCATGAGCGCACCCGACATCCGCCCTGCCCCCGTCAGCATGCAAGAAGCCTTCTGGTACTGGCTCAAGCTCGGCTTCATCAGCTTTGGCGGCCCGGCCGGCCAGATCGCCCTGATGCATAGCGAACTGGTCGAGCGGCGCCGCTGGATCTCGGAGCAGCGCTTCCTGCACGCGCTCAACTATTGCATGCTGCTGCCCGGCCCGGAAGCCACCCAGCTGGCCATCTACATCGGCTGGCTGATGCACAAGACCCGTGGCGGCATCATGGCCGGTGTGCTGTTCGTTCTGCCTTCGCTGCTGATTCTGATCGGCCTGTCGTGGATCTATCTGGCTTTCGGCACGCTGCCGGTGGTGGCAGGCATCCTGTACGGGATCAAGCCGGCGATCGTGGCGGTGGTGCTTGGCGCCGCCTGGCGCATCGGCAGCCGCACCCTGAAAAATCCGGTGATGATCGCCATCGCGGTCGCGGCCTTCCTTGCCATTACCGCGCTCAAGCTGCCGTTCCCGCTGATCGTGCTGGCCGCTGCTGCCATCGGCCTGATTGGCGGACGCGTCGCGCCGCACCTGTTCCAGGTCGGCGGCCAGCATCCGGACAGCCGCAAATCCTACGGCGCCGCGCTGATCGATGACGCCACACCGACCCCGCCCCATGCCAGCTTCTCGTGGGCCAAACTGGCGCGTGTCAGCGTCACCGGCGTGGTGCTGGGCGTGGCCACCTGGGCGCTGATTGCGCGCGCCACGGGCGCCGCTTCCCCGCTGGCGCAGATGGGCTGGTTCTTCACCAAGGCGGCCATGATGACCTTCGGTGGCGCCTACGCTGTGCTGCCGTATGTGTACCAGGGCGGCGTGGAGCACTACCACTGGCTCAGCGCCACCCAGATGATCGACGGCCTGGCGCTGGGTGAAACCACGCCCGGCCCCTTGATCATGATCGTTGCCTTTGTCGGCTTTGTGGGTGGCTGGACGCACCAGTTGTTCGGCGACAGCGTGCTGCTGGCAGGCGTGGCTGGCGCTTGCGTGGCCACCTGGTTCACCTTCCTGCCTTCCTTCGTGTTCATTCTGGCAGGTGCGCCGCTGATCGAATCGACGCGCGATAACGTGCGCATGACCGCGCCGCTGACGGCTATCTCGGCGGCCGTGGTGGGCGTGGTGGTCAGCCTCGCGGTATTCTTCGGCGTCCACGTCTTCCTGGACGCCGCCGGCCAGCCCGACTGGGGCGCGATTGCCATCAGCGCGCTTGCCTGTGTGGCACTGTTCCGCTTTAAAGCGGGCACCATCAAATTGCTGGCCGCCTGTGCGCTTGCGGGCCTCGTGCTATCGTACTGGCATGGCTGAAAAAATCATCATGCTGGGCGACGCGCTGTCGCCGCCGCCGGCAATCCCTGCCACCCTGGAAGCGCCGACCGGGCTGCTGGGGGATGCGCTCGCCCGTCCGCTGCACGACCTGCGCATTTCGGTCACCGACCGCTGCAATTTCCGTTGTGTGTATTGCATGCCCAAGGAAGTGTTCGACAAGGACTACGCCTATCTGCCGCATGCCTCGCTGTTGTCGTTCGAGGAAATCACGCGCATTGCAAAACTGTTTGTCGCCCACGGCGTGGAAAAAATCCGCCTGACTGGCGGCGAACCGCTGCTGCGCAAAAACCTCGAAAATCTGGTCCGCATGCTGGCTGAACTGCGCACACCCGCCGGCCAGCCGCTCGACCTGACGCTCACCACCAACGGCTCGCTGCTGGCCAAAAAGGCGCGCGCACTCAAGGATGCGGGCCTGAACCGCGTCACTGTCTCGCTCGACGCGCTGGACGACGCGGTTTTCAAGCGCATGAACGATGTCGACTTCGCGGTCGCCGACGTGCTGGCCGGGATCGACGCCGCGCATGCCGTGGGCCTGGGCCCGATCAAGGTCAACATGGTAGTCAAAGCCGGCATGAACGACCAGGAAATCCTGCCGATGGCGCGCTACTTCAAGGACCGTCCGGCGATCTTGCGCTTTATTGAATACATGGACGTGGGCGCCTCCAACGGCTGGAATCTGGCCGAAGTGATCCCGTCGGCCGACGTCATCGCCCGCATCGCCGCCGAGATGCCGCTCGAACCAATTGGCGCCAACTACACCGGCGAAACGGCCGCGCGCTTGCGCTACGTGGGTGGCGGCGGCGAGGTCGGCGTGATCTCGAGCGTGACCCAGGCCTTCTGCAAGGACTGTTCGCGCGCGCGCCTGTCAACCGAGGGCAAACTGTACACCTGCCTGTTCGCCACCCGTGGCCACGATCTGCGCGCCCTGCTGCGCGCCGGCCGCAGCGATGCTGAAATCTCCAGCGCGGTGGCCCAGCTCTGGCGCGTGCGCGCTGACCGCTATTCCGAAACGCGCACCATCAACACCACGGGCATCGAGCGTGGCGCCAGGCGGGTTGAAATGTCATACATCGGCGGCTGACGGGGATGGATCGCGCACAGATTACCGGGCTCATACTTGCTGGCGGCCGCGGCAGCCGCATGGGCCATGTCGACAAGGGCCTGCAGCCGTTTCGCGGTGAGCCGATGGCCGCGCATGTGCTGCGCCGGCTGGCTTCGCAAACAGGCGCGCAGGCGATCAACGCGAATCAACATCTGGATGTCTATGCGCAGTTTGGTGTGCCCGTCTGGGCCGACGACCTGCAAGGCTTCGAAGGTCCGCTGGCAGGTCTGGAAACCGGCCTGCGCCGCGCCAGCACGGACCTGCTGGTCACGGCGCCATGCGACTCCCCCTTTCTGCCGCACGACCTGGTCGCGCGCCTGCATCAGGTGCTGCGCGACCAGCTCGCCGACCTGGTACTGGCAGAAACGCTGGAAGCCGGCGACGACGGGGCGCTGCGCGTACAACCACAGCCGGTGTTCGCACTGATGCGCACCAGCGTGCTGCCGCATCTGTCAAGCTACCTGGCCGAAGGCGGCAGGCGCATGGATGGCTGGTACCCGCGCATCAAGGTTGCGCGCGTGCGTTTTGACGACGCAAATGCCTTCCGCAATATCAATACTCTACGTGAACTGCAGCAGTTCGAAAAAGACCCGCCATGACCACGCCCACCCTGCAGCAAGTGACCAGCTGCCTGTCCGCGTACGACCCCGACGCGTTGCCGGTGCGTGACGCCCAGCGCATCATCCACGACTTCATCACGCCCGTCACCGGGACCGAGCAAGTGGCCCTGCTCGCCGCTTTGGACCGGGTGCTGGCCGAGGCCATCATCTCGCCGATCAGCGTGCCGTCACATGACAATTCGGCGATGGATGGCTATGCGCTGCGCGGCGGCGACCTGGCGGCCGACGCGCCGACCACGCTGGCCGTGATCGGCACCGTGTATGCAGGCCGCCCTTGCGGCGCCGTGCCCGCCGCCGGCGAATGTGTGCGCATCATGACGGGCGGTATCATGCCGGCCGGTTGCGACAGCGTGATCCCGCAGGAACACGTGGCAGCCATTTCCGATGACAGCATCACCATCGACGCGGGCGTGATCCGCACTGGCGACAACCGGCGCTTCGCCGGCGAAGACCTGATGGCTGGCAGCGCCGCGCTCAAAGCCGGCCGCATCATCCGCCCGGCCGACCTGGGTTTGCTGGCATCGCTGGGCATTGCCCGCGTGCCGGTGCGGCGCCGCCTGCGCGTGGCGTTCTTCTCGACCGGCGATGAACTGCGCTCGATCGGCCAGCCGCTCGACGCCGGCTGCGTCTACGACAGCAACCGCTATACCCTGTTCGGCATGCTGACCCGCCTTGGCTGCGAGATCATCGACATGGGCATCGTGCGCGACGATCCGCAGGCCCTGGAAGACGCCTTGCGCAGCGCCTGCGAACAGGCTGACGCCATCGTTACCTCAGGCGGCGTATCGGTCGGCGCGGCCGACTACACGCGCGACATCATGGCCAGGCTGGGCGACGTCACCTTCTGGAAAATCGGCATGCGGCCAGGGCGGCCGCTGGCCTTCGGCCGCATTGCATCCGGTGGCCACAGCGCCTTTCTGTTTGGGCTGCCCGGCAATCCTGTCGCGGTGATGGTGTCGTTCTATTTCTTTGCCCGTGCAGCGCTGCTGCGCATGATGGGGGCCGAGTCCGCGCAGCTGCTGGTCAAGGTGCGTTCAAGCGCTGCGATCCGCAAGAAGCCGGGCCGTACCGAATATCAGCGCGGCATTCTGGCACCGGGCGCCGATGGTGCACAGCAGGTGAGCATCACCGGCTCACAAGGTTCCGGCATCCTGCGCTCCATGGTGGAGGCAAACTGCATGGTGGTGCTGCACGAAGAACAAGGCAATGTCGCTGCGGGTGACATGGTCGACGTACTGCTGTTCGAAGGCCTGGTATAAAGCGCACGTTCAGCTAACCGCCACGCCCCATTCCAGCGTCCCGAGCAGGGCCAGCGCCTCGTCGAAATCAAAGCGTTCCACCCGTTCGCTGACCTGGCGCAGGCGCGCCCCGAGTGGATGAACACCGATCAGCGTTTCCAGCTCGGCCAGCGTCTCCATTGCAGCGGTGTCGCTCTCTGCGAGCAGTTGCGCGAGCCTGGCAACGAGGGAGGCAACAGCGGCAAGATCGGCCTGCGCGGCCTCCACGCCCGCAGTCTGGGCCGGGGCCGAAACCGGCGCCAGATCCATCGCATCGAGTCCGATGATCACCGGCGCCAGTTCGCGCTCCACTTCACTTTGCAAATGCAGCAGGCGGGCCCGGTCGTCGCCATCCAGGCAGGCCTGCTCGAGCGCGCCGGCGGCAGCGGCAATCGCGCGCGCGCCAATGTTACCGGCCGTGCCGCGCAGCGTGTGCGCCACCCTGGCGGCGGCGCCCGCGTCACTGCTTTCCAGCGCCAGCTCGAAGTCATCCATGAAATTGCCATGCGTGTCGCGGAACATGCCCAGCATGCGCCGGTACAGCTCTTCCCTGCCCATGCAGGTGGCCAGGCCCGCCACCGCGTCGATGCCTGCGGGCAGCAACGGCAACGCGGCCCTCGGCGCAGCCACTGGCGCCACTGAGGGTAATGGCGCCTGCCAGGTCGGCGTGATCCACCTCGCCATGGTGGCAAACATGGCGTCAACATTGAGCGGCTTGGAGATATGGTCGTTCATGCCGCTGTCGATGGCCTTGTCGCGGTCGCCGTCCATCGCGTTGGCCGTCATGGCAATCACGGGCAAGGTGGCAAAGCGCGGCTGTTCGCGCAGCAGGCGCGTGGCGGTATAGCCATCCATGACCGGCATCTGGCAATCCATCAGGATGCCGTCGAACACCGCATCGACCGCAAGCAGGTCGAGCGCCTGCTGGCCGTCGCCCACCACCACCAGTTCGATGCCGGCGCTTTCCAGCAGATCGCGCGCCAGCTCCTGGTTCATGTCATTGTCTTCCACCAGCAGCAGGCGCGCGCCGGCCAGGCGCGCCATGTCGGACGCGCCCTGGTCCTGGCGTTCGGTCTGGCGCGTTGGACTGATGCGGCCAATGCCGCGCACTTCGCCGATCGCCTCCAGCAAGGTGGACGGCGTGACCGGCTTGGTCAGCACCGACGGCAGCGCCACCTGCTGGCGCCGCGCCTCCTCCTGCGCTTCATCACGGCCGAAGGCGGTCAGCATGATCACCGCCGGCACGTTGGCCAGTGTCCCGGTCTGCATCTCGCGCAGTGCTTCCACCCCGTCCATGACGGGCATTTTCCAGTCCAGCAGAATCAGGTCATACGGCAAGGCGCGCTTTTCCGCGTCGGCCATGCGGTGCAGGGCGACGCGGCCGTTTTCCGCCACGTCCACTTCCAGGCCGAAGCTGCGCGCCATGGTCGAGAGGATTTCGCGCGCGCTGGCATTGTCGTCCACCACCAGCACGCGCATGCCCAGCAGTTCATCAGCCTTGAACATGCGCCGCGCCTGGACGTCGTCCTGCACCCCGAACCAGGCATGGAAATGGAAGGTCGAACCCTTGCCGGTGTCGCTGTCGACCCAGATCCGCCCGTCCATCAGTTCCACCAGCTTTTTCGAGATGGCCAGCCCCAGGCCGGTGCCGCCATATTTGCGCGTGGTGGAAGTGTCGGCCTGGCTGAACGACTGGAACATGCGTGAGCACTGTTCGGGCGACATGCCGATGCCGCTGTCCTTGACCCAGAAGTGCAACTCGACCCGGCCTTCGGCCTGGCCCACCACTTCGGCGCCCACCACGATTTCGCCGGCCTCGGTGAACTTGGCGGCGTTGTTGCCCAGATTGATCAGCAACTGCCCCAGGCGCAGCGGGTCGCCCACCAGCGAGGTAGGCAGGTCGGCGGCAGTGGCAAACAGCAGTTCCAGGCCTTTTTCTTCGGCCTTCATGCCGATCATGTTGGCGAAGTTGTCGAGCACATCTTCGAGGCGGAAGGCGATTTTTTCCACCGTCATCTTGCCCGCCTCGATCTTCGAGAAATCGAGAATGTCGTTGATGATCCCCAGCAGATTCTCGGCCGAGCGGTGCACCTTCTCGACATAGTTGCGCTGCTTTTTATCCAGGTCGGTGCGCAGCGCCAGGTGGCTCATGCCGATGATGGCGTTCATCGGCGTGCGGATTTCGTGGCTCATATTGGCCAGGAAATCGCTCTTGGCGCGGGTGGCTTCCTCGGCGATCTCCTTGGCCCGCAGCACCTCGGCTTCGGCCAGCTTGCGGTCGCTGATATCGCGTACCGAAGCGCACACGCATACGCCGCGCTCTTCCACTGCCGGCAGGCGCGACAGGCCGATCTCGACCGAGAACAGGCTGCCATCCTTGCGCAGGCCGTACAGATCGGCGTTGGCGCCGCCCAGCTGGCGCGCGTTGCCCTCGGCGATCAGCGTGTCGTGCGCCGCGAGGTAGGCAGTGCGGGCCGGACGCGGCACCAGCGTGGTGATGGGCAGGCCGATCAGTTCACCGTCGGCATAGCCGAACAACTGGTCGAGCTGGGGATTGCTGAGCATGATGTCGCCATCGGCATCGACCACCACCATGCCATCGGGCGCCGCCTTGATGATGCCGCGGTACCAGGCTTCCGTGGCCTTAAGCGCCACCTGCTGCGACGCCAGCTCTGCCGCCTGCTGCTCGACCCGGCGCGCCTGCGCTTCGATGTCGGCCGCCTGGCTGCGGGTCTGCTCCAGCAGCGTTTGCACGGCCTGGTTGCGCGCCATGATTTCCATGGTCACCGCCAGCTTGGGCAGCAGCGCGTCAAGCAGCATGTTCTCGGCCTCGCCCGGGGCTTCAAAGCCGGCCAGTTCCAGCACCCCGATCAGCCGCCCGGCATGCACCAGTGGCTGCACTTGCACATACCCCGGGGTGGCCTGGCCAAGTTGCGAGGCAATCGGCAGATAGTCGGCAGGCACCTGCCTCAACACGCGCGGCTGCAGGTCGACGGCGCACTGGCCCAGCAGCCCGCTGCCCGGCAGCAGTTCGGCCGGGGCCGGACGGGCCGCGTCGACAGCGTGGCTGGCGCCCAGCGTCAATGTGGCCTTGGCTTCATCGTGGGTGTACAGCAGGCCGTGGCCGGCCTTGAGCAGCGGCGCCACCAGGCTGAGGAAGCGCTGGGCCGCTTCGCGCGGGGTGGCCAGCTGCTGCAATTCGGTCTGTATTGTCGCTTCCTTTGACTTGACCCAGCGCTGGGTTTCCAGCTGGCGCGCCTCGGCCTGCAGCAGGGCGATGGCACGGGCCAGGTCGCCCGTCTCGTTCTTGAAATCGGTGTGCGGGATGCTGCCGTGCAGGCGCCCGGCAGCCAGCTCGTCCACCGCTTTGCGCACGCGCTGAATCGGCATGCGGATCGAACGGCTGATCCCCCATGAAAGCAGCAGCGCCAGCGCCAGGCCGCCACCGAGCAGGCCGAAGGTGAAGATATTGCTGCGGTCGGCCAGGCGGGTAAAGCGGGTCAGCGTCTCGCGTACCGTGGTTTCCTTCACCGATTCAATCTCGGCCAGCTTCTGGTCGGCGTCGTCGGCCAGCTGGCGGAAGCTGTCGTTGTCGATCAGCGCTTGCGCGGTTTCCTGGTCTTGCTCGCCACTGAGCTTGAGTGCATCTTCACTAATGCGGTCGATGCGCGCCAGGCTGGTTTCAAATTCGCGCAGGCGCGTCACATTGGCCGGCAGGTAAAGGGTCGAGCGTGACGCTTCCAGCGCCGTGTGCAGCTGCAGGCGCGCCAGGTCGAGCTGGCGCGTCGCTTCGTCGCGGCCAACCCGCCCGCGCGCATTCATGGCCTTGTACACGGCCAGTTCCTGGCGCGCCAGGTGGATGCGCACTTCCTTGATCTGCGAAATGCCCACCATGCCTTCCTGCTGCAGGCGCTGGGTATCGCGGCGCAGTACGTTTTGCGCCGCCAGGCTTTGCAGGCCCAGCGCCAGGGCCAGCAGCAGCAGCGCACTGAATCCCACCGTCAGCTTTTTTTGCAGCGACAGGCGTTCCAGAAAATCGAGTACGGTCGTCA
>DASWMN010000248.1:0-12970 GCA_036399735.1 Telluria sp.
AGACCGAATGGGCCATCTCGGCCATTCCCATCGGCGGCTACGTCAAGATGCTGGACGACCGCGATCCGGCCACCCGCGCCACCACGCCGGAAGAACAGAAACGCGAATTCACGCGCCAGAACGTCTGGAAGCGCATCGTCATCATCGCCGCCGGTCCGTTGACCAATTTTATCGTCGCCATCCTGCTGCTGGCGGGGCTGTTCATGCATGGCGTGCCTGAACTGAGCAACAAGGTACGGCTGGTGCCGGCGGACTCCGTCGCTTACCAGGCCGGCCTGCGCGGCGGCGAGGCCATTGTGGCCGTCAACGGCGAGCCGGTAGAAGCCTGGGCCGAAATCCTCATGGCCTTCATGCGCGCCGCCATGGACAAGCAGGAAGTGCGCCTCGACTTGCGCCAGGAAGGCGGCGGCAATATGGCGGCCGTGATCCCGGCAGCGAGCATGGCAGGCGTCAAGCTCGATAGCGATGTCCTTGGTGGCTTCGGGCTGATGGTACAGCGCCAGAGCGGCACGGTCGGCAGGGTGTTCCCTGACGGCGCCGCCGCGCGCGCTGGCCTGCAGACCGGCGACGTGGTCCTCGCCGTGAATGAGGTGCCGGTGGTCGACGGCATCGCTACCATCGAGGCGATTCGCCGTTCCCAGGGCCAGCCGCTGGCGATGCGCCTGCAGCGCGGCGGCAGCGAACTGACGATCCAGGTCACGCCGGAGATCGATCCGAAGGACAAAATCGCGCGCATCAAGGCCGAAGTGCTGTCGCTGCCCGATACGGTGGTGGTCGCGCGCGGCCCGGTCGACGCGCTTGCCAAGGGCGCCAGCGCCACCTGGGAGCAGTCGGCCATGATCGTCAAAATGATCGGCAAGATGTTCACCGGCGAGGTCTCGGTCAAGAACCTGACCGGCCCGATCACCATTGCCGATGTCGCCGATCAGACGGTACGCCACGGCCTGGTCGAGTTCCTCAAGCTGATCGCAGCCATCAGCATAGGGCTGGGCGTGATGAATCTGTTACCAATTCCGGTGCTGGATGGGGGGCTTTTGCTGTATTATTCGCTGGAAGTTTTGACCGGCCGGCCATTGCCTCCCAAGGTAGACCAGCACGTAAGGACGGTGGGATTCGTCCTGTTTGTGATGCTGATGTCGCTGGCCCTCTACAATGATGTCACGCGGCTGATCAGTTGAGCGCCGCGCATCCCGAATAAATATGTACGTTGTCGAACGATTGACCCATTGAATAACCCCAATGAAATTACACTCTGAACGTTTTGCCGCTCCTTTCTTTCGCCGTAGTTTAATCGGCGCCGCCGTTCTCGTCATGTGCGCAGGCCCTGCGCTTGCAGTCAATCCATTCGTCGTCAAGGACATCCGTGTCGAAGGCATCCAGCGCACCGAAGCTGGCACCGTGTTCAGCTATCTGCCGGTGCGGGTCGGCGAAACCTTCGACGATACCAAGAGCGTGGCCGCCATCAAGGCCCTGTATGCAACCGGCTTCTTCAAGGACGTGCGTCTGGAAGAAGAGGGCGGTGTGCTGGTCGTGCTGGTTGAAGAACGTCCAGCCATTTCGACGGTGGACTTCACCGGTACCAAGGAATTCGAAAAAGATGTCCTGATCAAGGCGCTCAAGGAAATCGGCGTTGGCGAAGCCAAGACGTTCGACAAATCCTCGGTCGAACGTGCCGAGCAGGAACTCAAGCGTCAATACCTGTCGCACGGCCTGTACGGCGTGAAGGTCACGACCACGGTCACGCCGATCGAGCGTAACCGCGTCACCGTCATGTTCAACGTCGATGAAGGCGAAACCGCCCGCATCAAGCAGATCAGCATTGTCGGCAACAAGGCGTTCGAAGACAAAGAACTGCGTCAGTTGCTGCAACTCAACACTCACGGCTGGTTCAGCTGGTACACCAAGGCCGACCAGTATTCCAAGACCAAGCTGACCGGCGATATCGAGTCGATCAAGTCGTTCTACCTGAACCGCGGCTATCTGGAAGCGAACGTCGAGTCGACCCAGGTCGCGATCACGCCTGACAAAAAAGACATCTACCTGACCATCAACATCACCGAGGGTGAGCAGTACAAGGTTGCCGGCGTCAAGCTCGAAGGCGAGATGTTCGGCCGCGAAGCCGAGCTGCAGCAGCTGATTCTGCTGAAACCGGGCGCGATCTACTCGGGCGAGCTGCTCACCGAGAGCAACAAGCGCATCTCCGAGCGCATGGGCGAATTCGGCTATGCCTTCGCCAACGTGAACGCCAATCCCGAGATTGACCGCGACAAGCGCGAAGTTGTGTTCACCTTCCTGGTCGATCCGGGCAAGCGCGCCTACGTACGGCGCATGAACGTGGCCGGTAACACCACCAGCCGCGATGAAGTCATCCGCCGCGAATTCCGCCAGTTCGAAGGCTCCTGGTACGACGGCAACCGCGTCAAGCTCTCGCGCGACCGTGTCGACCGCCTTGGCTACTTCAAGGACGTGACAATCGATACGCCGGAAGTGCCGGGAACGGGCGACCAGGTCGACGTCAACGTCACCGTGGTGGAAAAACCGACCGGTAACTTCATGATCGGCGGTTCGTTCTCGCAGGCTGAAAAATTCACCTTTACCGCGTCGATCCAGCAAGCCAACTTCGCCGGCAGCGGCAACACCGTCGGCCTGGAACTGAACACCAGCCATTACGGCCGCACGGTGGCGTTCTCGCAGACCGACCCGTACTTCACCGACGACGGCATATCGCAGTCGTTCGAGCTGTACACCCGCACTTCGCGTCCGCCGGCGGTCAACCAGGGTACCTATAGCGTCAAGCAGTCGGGCGCGAAAATCAGCTACGGCGTACCGTTCTCGGAAGCCGATACGGTCTTCTTCGGCATTGGCCTGGAGCGCACCGTGATCGAGACCGATGAATCGAGCCCGAACCGCTTCCGCGACTATGTGACCCAGATTACCGGCATCCCTGACGGCATCGGGATCGCCAAGGCCAACGCGCTGCCCCTGACGGCCGCCTGGTCGCGCGACAGCCGCGACAGCGCCGTGACGCCGAACCGTGGCCGCTACCAGCGCGCCAACCTGGAGCTCGATCTGGTGGGCGACTCGAAGTACTACCGCGCCGTGTACGAACAGCAGTGGTACCGTCCGATCACCCGCAAGATGACGCTGGCCCTGAAAGGCGAGATCGACTACGGTCGCGGCCTGCAGGGCAAGCAGTACCCGGTCTTCAAGAACTTCTACGCCGGCGGTATCGGTTCGGTCCGCGGCTATACCAGCTCGTCGCTGGGTGTGCTCGATTCGCTGACCGGCGACGTGCTGGGCGGCTCGACCCGCCTGATCGGCCAGGCCGAACTGCAACTGCCATTCCCGGGCAGCGGCACCGACCGCAGCCTGCGCTGGTTCGGTTTCATGGATGGCGGTCAGGTCTACCAGGAACGCCAGAAAATCCGTGCCAACGAGCTGCGTTTCTCGGCCGGTCTGGGCTTGTCCTGGATTTCCCCGGTCGGTCCGCTCAAGTTGAGTTATGCTTTCCCTCTGAACGACAAGCCGCGTGACCGCCTGGAACGCTTCCAGTTCCAGATGGGTACCGGTTTCTGATCATTTAAGACTCGGAGAACTATGTTGAACATTGTGAGTGCCTCCATGCCAAAACGGCTGCTTCTGCTCTGCGCTTTGTGTGTGTGCTCGCTGGCGCACGCGCAGCGCGCGCCGAGCAGGATCGGCATCGTCTACATTGAACGTCTGATGATCGAGTCGAAAATGGCGAAAGCGGCCGACGCCAAGATCGAGGAAGAGTTTTCCAAGCGTCAGAAAAAGCTGCAGGACCAGATTTCGCTGTTCAAGGCGACCTCCGACAAGTTCGACGGCGAAGCGCCAACCCTGGCCGAATCGGACCGGATCCGCCGCGCGCGCGAGCTGCTCGACATCGAAAAAGACGTGCAGCGCGCCCAGCGCGAGTTCCGCGAAGACCTGATTCAGCGCAAGAGCGAGGAACGGGACAAGATCGGCATCAAGGCCAAAAAGATCATTGAACAGATCGCCGAGCAGGAACAGCTCGACGTGGTGCTGCAGGATGCAGTCTGGTTCAGCGCCCGCATCGACGTGACCGACAAGGTGCTCAAGGCGCTCGACAAGTAACACGGCATGCGGTGGTGCGTGGCCGGCGCTGGCTGGAAACGCCCATCGTTGCAGGATTTTTTAAATACTTTTCACACGAAAGACCAGGATGGGCACTCGACTAGGAGAATTGGTCGAACGCTTGGGTGGTCAACTGGCGGGCGATCCGAATATTGAAGTTCAGGGTATCGCACCGCTGCTTGAAGCCGGCGTTTCGCACATCAGCTTTCTCAGCAATAGCAAGCTGCGGGCCCAGGCCGCGCAGAGCGGCGCCGCGGCGCTGATTGTCTCGCCCAACGACGACGAGACCATTGCCGCCACCTACCAGGGCGCGCGCATCGTCACCAAGAATCCCTACGCTTACTTTGCCCGCGCCGCGCAGTATTTTGCGTCACTGACGGCCATTGTGCCGGCAGCGGGCGTGGCGCCATCGGCCGTGGTCGATCCGTCGGCGCAGGTGCACGCCAGCGCGCATATCGGCGCGCAGGTGACGATCGAAGCGGGCGCCGTGGTGGGCGAGGGCGCCATCATCGGCGCCGGCTGCTTCATCGGGCGCGAGGCGGAAATCGGGGCCGGCACCGAGCTGTTCGCCAACGTGACCTTCCACGCCAACTGCCGCATCGGCGCGCGCGGCATCATACACTCGGGCGCGGTGATCGGCACCGACGGTTTCGGTTTCGCCAATGAGGGCGGGGTCTACATCAAGATTCCGCAAACCGGGCGCGTGCTCATCGGGGACGATGTCGACATCGGCGCCAACACCACCATCGACCGCGGCGCGCTGGCCGACACCATCATCGAAGACGGCGTCAAGCTCGATAACCAGATCCAGATCGGCCACAACTGCCACATCGGCGCGCATACCGCCATGGCCGGCTGCGTGGGCGTGGCCGGCAGCGCAAAAATCGGCAAATACTGCACCTTTGGCGGCGCCGCCATGGTGCTGGGCCATCTGACGATTGCCGACAATGTACACATTTCATCGGGCAGCATGGTGTCGCGCTCGATTCTCGAAGCCGGTCAATACACGGGCTTCTATCCGCTCGCCAAAAACGCCGACTGGGAAAAAACTGCAGCAATTGTTCGCAATCTGGACACGATGCGCGATAAAATCCGCGCGCTGGAAAAAACCATCAAAACACTGACAGAACAAAAATGACAACTACAGACAATAGCAAGATGCTCGACATCTGCCAGATCAAGGCGCTCCTCCCACACCGCTATCCGCTGCTGCTGGTGGACCGCGTGCTGACCTGGGAAGCGAACAAGTCGATCACCGCGATCAAGAACGTCACCGCGAACGAAGAATTCTTCAACGGCCACTTCCCGCACAAGCCGGTCATGCCGGGCGTGCTGATGATCGAAGCGCTGGCGCAGACCGCGGCGATTCTGTCGTTCCTGACCATGGGCGTGAAACCGGACGAGAATTCGGTGGTCTACTTTGTCGGCATCGACAACGCGCGCTTCAAGCGTCCGGTCGGTCCTGGCGACCAGCTCAAGATGGATGTCGAGATCCTGCGCGTGTCGCGCGGCATCTGGAAGTACAAGGCAGTGGGCACGGTCGACGGCGCGACCGCGCTGGAAGCAGAACTCATGTGCACCATTCGCAGCAGCGCCGACGCGAGCCAGCCAGCGGGGCAGTAATGACAAAGATCCATCCTAGCGCCATCGTCGACCCGAAAGCACAGCTCGACAGCTCGGTCGAAGTCGGCGCGTTTTCCATCATCGGCCCGAACGTGTCTATCGATGCGGGCACGGTCGTGGGTCCGCACGTGGTCATCGAGGGCTACACGACGATCGGCAAAGGCAACAAGTTCTTCCAGTTCTCGTCGATCGGCGCCGCGCCGCAAGACAAGAAGTGGGCGGGCGAGCCGACCCGTCTCGAAGTGGGCGACCGCAACACCGTGCGCGAATTTTGCACCTTCAACACCGGTACCGTGCAGGACAAGGGCGTCACGCGCCTGGGCAATGACAACTGGATGTCGGCCTATGTGCACCTGGCGCACGACTGCCAGGTCGGCAGCAACACCATCTTTTCAAACAATGCGCAGCTGGCCGGCCACGTGGAAGTGGGCGACTGGGCAATCCTGTCCGGTTACGCCGGGGTGCACCAGTTCTGCAAGATCGGCGCGCATGCCTTCATCGGCATGTACACCAGCCTGACCCAGGACGTGCCGCCTTACGTGCTCGTGACCGGCAACCCGGCTGGCGCGCGCGGCGTGAACATCGAAGGCCTCAAGCGGCGTGGCTTCACCCGCGGCGAAATCGACGCTGTGCGCAACGCCTACAAGACCGTGTACCGCAACAACCTGACACTGGAAGAAGCCAAGGCGCAGCTGGCCAAAGATATGGCCGACGCGAGCGAAGGCGCCTCGTCGATTGGCGCCATGCTGGACTTCCTGGGCAGCGCCACCCGTGGCATCGTCCGCTGACGTAACGGTGGCCATGGTCGCCGGCGAGGTGTCCGGCGACATGCTCGCCGCGCGCCTGCTGGCCGGCCTGCGTCCGCATCTGCCCGAGGCGCGTTTTCACGGCATCGGCGGGCCCCAGATGCAGGCCCAGGGTTTTGTCTCCGACGTCGCCATGGACAAGCTGACGGTGCGCGGCCTGTTCGAAGTCATTCCCCGCTACCGCGAAATCAAAGGCATCCAGAACACGCTGCGCGACCGCCTGCTGGCCGAGCGCCCAGACGTGTTCATCGGCGCCGACTATCCCGGCTTTAATCTGGGGCTGGAACAGCAGCTCAAGGATGCCGGCATTCCGACCATGCATTTCGTCAGCCCGCAGATCTGGGCCTGGCGGGGCGGGCGCATCAAGAAAATCATCAAGTCGGTCTCGCACATGCTGGTAATCTTCCCGTTCGAAGAAGAGATCTACCGCAAGGCTGGGGTCCCGTGCACCTACATTGGCCATCCGCTGGCCGAAATGATCCCGATGGTGCCGGACCAGGCCGCGGCGCGCGTTGCGCTCGGGCTGCCGCTGGACGCGCGCGTGATCACCGTCATGCCCGGCAGCCGCATGGCCGAACTCAAATACCTGGCCGCGCCATTCATCGCCGCCGTCAAGCTGCTGGTACAGCGCGACCCCGATTTGCGCTTTGTGGTGCCGATGGTGGGCGAACGCCAGCGCAACTACTTCACGCAGCTGGTGGCCGATGCCGGTCTGGCCGATGTGCAGATCGATCTGGTCGACGGCTCGCATCCTGCCATCTGCGCCGCCGACGCGGTGCTGGTCGCCTCCGGCACCGCGTCGCTGGAAGTGGCGCTGTTCAAAAAGCCGATGGTAATCGCCTACAAGGTGATGGAAGCCTCGTGGCAGATCATGCGCCACATGGGTTACCAGCCGTGGATCGGCCTGCCGAATATTCTGGCGCGCGAGTTCCTCGTGCCTGAGCTGCTGCAGCGCGCCGCCACACCGCAGGCGATGGCGGACGCCGTGTGGCAGCAATTGAACGACGCGCCCGCGCGCGCGCGCCTGGTGCAGCGTTTTACCGACATGCATCACAGCCTGCTGCGCGACAGCGCCCAGGAAAGCGCGGCTGCGGTCATGCGCATCATTACCTCGTCAAAGCGAACATGAGAACCAAGAAGGTCAATTTTTATCCCGGGCTGAAGAAGAACGCCTATCCGTTCACCCCCGAAGACATCGTCTGCGGCGTGGATGAAGCAGGGCGCGGACCGCTGGCCGGTCCCGTGTTCGCCGCAGCCGTGATCCTGCACCCGGAACGGCCGATCGACGGCCTGCGCGACTCGAAAAAGCTGAGCGCCGATCGGCGCGATGAACTGGCGCCGCTGATCCGCCAGCACGCGCTGGCCTGGGCGATTGCCGAATGCTCGCACGAGGAAATCGACAAGTACAACATCCTGCAGGCGACCATGCTGGCCATGAAGCGCGCTGTGGAAGCGCTGGCCACCTTGCCGACCGTGGCGCTGATCGACGGTAACCGCAGCCCGATGATGGCGATTCGCTGCTGCCCGATCATCGAAGGCGACGACAAGGTGCACGCCATCTCCGCCGCATCGATCCTGGCCAAGACCGCGCGCGACGCGGCGCTGGTCCTGCTGCACCAGCAGTATCCCGAATACGGGTTCGACCAGCACAAGGGTTACGGCACCGCGCTGCATCTGCAGCGCCTGAAAGAACACGGCGCCTCGCCGATCCACCGCCGCTCGTTCGCGCCGGTGCGCGCCGTGCTGCCGGTGGCGCCCGGCGACGCCTACCTGGGCGCGTCGATGGCCTTCGACTTTGGCGACCTCGATGAGGCGCTCGCATGAAGACCATCACCTCGCGCGACAATCCGCTCTACAAGGAACTCAAGCACCTGGCGGGCAGCTCGCAGGCGCGCCGCAAGGCTGGCCAGACGCTGCTCGACGGCGTACACCTGTGCCAGTCCTACCTGCAGCTGCGCGGCGCGCCACGCCACTGCATCCTGTCCGAAAGCGCGCTGGCCAACCCAGAGGTGGCCGAGATCCTGATGCAGTGCGAGAACGCGCACGCGCACTGCACCGCCATGCCGGACGCGTTGTACAACGCCCTGAGCCAGGTCGAACACGGCGTCGGCCTGATGTTCCTGATCGATACCCCGGTGCTGAGCGTTCCCGCGGTGCTCGAGTGCGATGCGGTCATGCTCGACAACCTGCAGGACCCCGGCAACGTCGGCTCCATCCTGCGCAGCGCTGCGGCGGCCGGCATCACCCAGGTGTTCTGCAGCAGCGGCACCGCCTTCTGCTGGTCGCCCAAAGTACTGCGCGCGGCCATGGGCGCGCACTTCGTGGTCGAGATCTACGAGAACGTCGATCTGGCCGCGCTGATCCGTGCGTCGGCGATTCCCGTGCTCGCGACCAGCGGTTACGCGAAACAACGTTTATATGAAATTGACTTGCGTCAACAAGTCGCGTGGTTATTCGGTCACGAGGGGCAGGGCGTGGCGGACGATCTGCTAGGATTGGCCAGCAATCAGGTTGTCATCCCACATCTCGGTCAAATTGAATCGCTCAATGTTGCAGCATGTGCAGCAGTGTGTTTTTTTGAGCAACTAAGGCAGAAACAGATGTAGACGGTTTGACAATCCTTAGGTACTCTTGAAGGCAGGGCTTTCTCGGAGTAATGATGGATATCAGCCACTTACATTTCCTGGTTGCAGAAGGCGACACCCGCCAGCGCAAAAGCCTGTGCGACATGCTTGCCACGCTCGGCGCGATCCGGATAACCGAGGTGTCGGATGGCGCCGCGGCGCTGCACTGTTTTCACGACGCGTTTATTCCGGCGGTCCACGTCGCCATTATCGATATCGGCCTGGCCCATCCCGATGGCCTAGAACTGATCCGCGAACTGGCCGCCCGCAACTGCCGCGCGCGCGTCATCATCATCGGCGCGCTCGACACCAATCTCCTGTTCAGCGTCGAAACCATGGCGCAAGCGTATGGCCTGGAGCTGCTGGGCGCGCTGGCCACGCCGGTGGCCGGGCTGGCGTTGCAGGAGATGATCGGGCATTACCAGCCGGGCGGGCCTGGCGTGACGCCGCCACTGGCGCCCGTGATGAATTTCGACCAGGTAGCCGAAGGCTTGCAGGCGCACCAGTTCGAGCCGTACTTTCAACCGAAGATTGTCCTGGAGACGGGCCATATCAAAGGGCTGGAGGTATTCGCGCGCTGGCGCCATCCCGAACATGGCGTGCTCGGTCCCGCATCGTTTCTGGGCGCGCTCCAACAGGACTGCCGCATCGATTTTCTCGACTGGTGCATGATCGAGAAGTCGGTCGCACGCTGCCGCCAGTTTCACGAGCAGGGACTGCCGGTGGAGATATCCATCAACGTGGCCCCCGAGACGCTGGCGCATCCCGCATTCATGCAGCAGATTGGCGCTTGCGTGGAACGGCACCAGATCATGCCGCAGTACCTGACGTTTGAAACCCCGGAATCTTCGGTGCTGACCAATGACCCGAGTTTTCTCGAGCGGCTGGTGCGTTTGCGGATGATCGGGTATGGCCTGGCGATTGACGATTACGGCACCGGCCGCTCCAACCTGCAGCTGCTGGCACGCGTGCCGTTTACAGAACTCAAGATCGACCGCAGTTTCGTCGACGGTGCCGCGCGTCGGCGAGCCTTGGGCACGGTACTTAGTTCCTGTCTGACGCTGGCGAGTAGTCTCGGCCGCGAATCGTGCGCTGTGGGCGTGGAAACACGCCAGGACTGGGATTTCCTGCAAGGCCTGGGCTGCACCTACGCCCAGGGCCACCACATCGCGCGGCCGATGGCAGCAGAAGCCTTCCCCGGCTGGCTGAAGGACTGGATGCAGTTCTTCGATTGAAGCCCCAAAAAAATTTGTTTCAAAATCGGGGTCAGACCTCAATTGAAAAACATTTCAGAATTGAGGTCTGACCCCGATTGAAAAATATTTTTAAATTGAGGTCTGACCCCGATTAAAAAACATTTCTGGTTAGTATTCGCGGCGGTCGGGCTTGATCTCTTGCAGAATCGTGGTGGCGATTTCTTCGATCGATTTGGTGGTCGACGACAACCAGCGGATCCCTTCGCGCTTCATCATCAGCTCCGCTTCGTTTACCTCGTAGCGGCAGTTTTCAATCGACGCATACTTGCTGCCCGCGCGCCGTTCGTGGCGGATCTCGGACAGCCGCTCCGGCGTAATCGAGAGCCCGAAAATCTTGGCCCGGAACGGCGGCAGCGATGATGGCAGCTTGCCGCGCTCGAAATCATCCGGAATCAGCGGGTAGTTGGCGGCCTTGATCCCGTACTGCATCGCCAGGTACAAACTGGTCGGCGTCTTGCCGGAGCGCGACACGCCCACCAGTATCACATCCGCCGAGGCCAGGTTCTTGTGCGACTGCCCGTCATCGTGCGCCAGCGAGAAGTTGATCGCCTCGATCCGGTTCTTGTATTCCTCGCTGTCGACGATATTGTGCGAACGGCCAATCGTGTGCGTCGACATGACGCCCAGTTCTTGTTCCAGCGGGGCAACAAAAGTCTGGATCAAGTCCATGTGCATGCCATTGGCCTTGCGGATCACATCCGACAAGTCGGGTTTGACCAGCGTGGAAAACACGATCGGGCGCTGATGGTCGGCCTTGAAGGCGTCGTTAATCTTGCGCATTGCGTCATACGCCTTGTCCACCGTGTCGATGAACGGCAGGCGAATCTGGCGGAAGCGCAGGTCGAACTGCGTCAATACGGCGTGGCCAAAGGTCTCCGCCGTGATGCCGGTGCCGTCCGAGACGAAAAACACCGTGCGGGCCGAGGTGGGGAGAGGAGGGCGTGTTTCTGTCGTCATAAGTTTCCGGTCTGTTCGGATGCTGCCAATGTTTCAAGGTTGTGCGGTGTAAATTTGCGTCCAAGGCTGTAAAATGCTCTGCATCGTAACAATTGTGCTGCACCACACAAAGAATAACAAGAACGGTCGCGAGCCTTGCGGAAAGATTTCTATCAATAGTAAGGGTGTTTATTATGACTAACGCAGTATTCAAGGAGCCGGAACGCACGGGCGTGTACGTCGCGCCATTCGAGCAATTGCGCATGACCGATGTGGAATCGGTCGGTGGCAAGAATGCTTCCCTCGGGGAGATGATCAGCCAGCTGGCAGCCGCCGGCGTGCGCGTGCCTGGTGGTTTTGCCACCACGGCCGAAGCATTCCGCGATTTTCTGACGCATCAACTGGCGGACGGCCCGTCGCTGGCCGATCGCATCGCCACGCGCCTGGAAGGCTTGAACATCGACGACGTGCGTTCGCTTGCCGCCGCCGGTGCGGAAATCCGCCAGTGGATCATCGATACGCCATTCCAGGACCGTCTGGAGCAGGAAATCCGTTCGTACTACGAGCGTCTGGTGGCCGATTCGGAAACCGAGATGTCGTTCGCCGTGCGCTCGTCCGCCACTGCGGAAGATTTGCCTGATGCGTCCTTCGCGGGCCAGCAGGAATCCTTCCTGAACGTGGTCGGCATCGACAACGTGCTCGAAGCGATGAAGCACGTGTTCGCCTCGCTGTACAACGATCGCGCGATCTCCTACCGCGTGCACAAGGGTTTCACCCACGCCGAAGTGGCCTTGTCGGCCGGCGTGCAGCGCATGGTGCGCTCCGACCTGGGCGCTTCCGGCGTGATGTTCACCATCGACACCGAGTCCGGCTTCAAGGATGTGGTGTTCGTCACGTCCAGCTATGGCCTGGGCGAGACGGTGGTGCAGGGCGCGGTCAATCCTGACGAATTCTATGTCCACAAGCCGATGCTGGAACAGGGCAAGTCGCCTGTCATCCGCCGCAATATCGGCTCCAAGCTGGTGAAGATGGAGTTCACCGCCGAAGCCAAGGCGGGCCGCTCGGTCAAGACCGTCGACGTGCCGATCGAAATGCGCAACCGCTATTCGCTCAATGACGCCGAAGTCGTGGAGCTGGCCAAGTACGCCGTCATCATCGAAAACCACTACGGCCGTCCAATGGACATCGAGTGGGGCAAGGATGGCCGCGACGGCAAGCTGTACATCCTGCAGGCGCGTCCCGAAACCGTGAAATCGCAGCAGAAGTCGACCGATGCCCAGCAACGGTTCCAGCTGAAAGGCACCGGCACCGTATTGACCAGCGGCCGTGCGATCGGCCAGAAGATCGGCGCCGGTCCGGTGCGCGTGATTACCGACCCTTCGGAAATGGAACGTGTGCAGCCGGGCGACGTGCTGGTGGCCGACATGACCGATCCTAACTGGGAACCGGTGATGAAGCGCGCCTCGGCGATCGTCACCAACCGCGGCGGCCGCACCTGCCATGCGGCCATCATCGCCCGCGAGCTGGGCATCCCGGCGGTCGTCGGCTGCGGCGACGCGACCGACACCCTCAAGGAAGGTGCCCTCGTCACGGTCGCGTGCTCGGAAGG
>DASWMN010000249.1:0-3890 GCA_036399735.1 Telluria sp.
GGCGCAGCTGAGCGCCCAGCAGGGCAATCTGGCGCGCGCGCGCAGCATGCTCGCGGCGCTGCAGCCGGCAGGCGCGGACGACCAGGCCCGGGTAATACTGACCGAGGCCCACATCCTGCGCGATGGCGGCCAGCTGGAAGCGGCCTACGCCGTGCTGGCAGCCGGCGCCAAGTCCCATCCGGCCAACCCGGACCTGCTGTACGATTTTGCGCTGCTGGCCGAAAAAACCGGCCGGGTCGACGTCATGGAAACTTCCCTGCGCAGCGTGATCGCGCAAGTGCCCGACAACCACCACGCCTACAATGCGCTGGGCTACTCGCTGGCCGAGCGCAACGTGCGCCTGCCTGAAGCGCTGGCCCTGATCGACAAGGCGCTCACCATGGCGCCCGGTGATCCTTTCATCATGGACAGTCTGGGCTGGGTGCATTACCGCATGGGCGACCTGGACCAGGCCGAAACCTATCTGCGCCGCGCGTATGCGCTGCGCAGCGACGTCGAGATCGGTGTGCACCTGGGCGAAGTGCTGTGGCACAAGGGCGAGAAGGCCGACGCCCAGAAGCTGTGGCGCGAGGCACGCGCCAAAGATCCCAAGAATGACACGCTCAAGAGCACGCTGGCGCGGCTGCACCAGAAGCTGTGATGGGCCATAATGCGGCTCCCTCACTGCCCTCACGTCCGCCCATGAATCACACCCTGCTTTCCGCCCTGGCCCTGGCCGGCGCCGCCGCGCTGACCGGTTGCGCCAGCGCGCCGTCGGCGCCGCCGTCGCAAGCGACCGTGGCCGCCTACCGCGACAGCATCGAGCTGGCCGGCCGCCTGTCGGTCAATTACGAGCGTGACGGCAAGCTCGACACGCTGTCGGGCAAATTCAGCTGGGTCCAGCGCGCCGACCGGATCGATGTCGCGCTGGCCTCGCCACTGGGCCAGACCATCGCCAAGATCACCGTCACGCCCCAGCAAGCCACCCTGACCCAGGGCGACAAGCCGGCCCGCGTGGCCGCCGACATCGACAGCCTGACCGCCCAGACGCTGGGCTGGTCGCTGCCGGTCTCGGGCTTGCGCGACTGGCTGCAAGGCTTTGCCAGCGGGCCGGGCGGCAGCCGCTTTGCGGCCTCGCCGGCCAACAACAGCTTCACCACGGCCGACGGCTGGCGCCTGACGTTTGTTAGCTGGCAAGACCCCGGCGCCGCCCATCCGGTTCCCAAGCGCATCGATGCCGAACGCAGCGCGAATGCCAGCAGCGGCCAGCTGGCGCTGCGCATTGTCATCGACCAGCCAGGCTGATCCGATGGTAGCGACTTCCCTGCATGGCTGCCCCGCGCCGGCCAAACTGAATCTTTTCCTGCACGTGAACGGGCGCCGCGACGATGGCTACCATCTGCTGCAAACGGTGTTCCAGCTGCTCGATCATGGCGACGTGCTCGATGTCGACCTGCGTCCGGATAGCGCGATCCGGCGCACCACCGCGGTGCCGGGCGTGCCGGAAGCGCAGGACCTGATCGTGCGCGCGCTGCGTTTGCTGCAGCAGGCCCATCTGGAACGCCACGGCAGTCTGCCGCCCGGCCTGGATGTTGCCATCCGCAAGGTGCTGCCCATGGGGGGCGGCCTGGGCGGCGGCTCCTCCGACGCGGCCACCGCGCTGATGGCCGCCAATGCGCTCTGGCGCAGCGGCCTGGCGCGCGAGGACCTGATGGCGCTGGCCCTGCCGCTGGGGGCGGACATTCCCTTTTTCATCTTCGGTGAAAACGCGTTTGCCGAAGGTGTGGGCGAAGCCTTGCAGCCTGTTGCTACGCCGGATTGTTGGTATGTGGTTATCGAACCGGGCGTTGCAGTGCCTACTGCGGCAATATTTTCGTCTGGCCATTTGACAAGGGACACGAAACCCGTCAGAATAGCGGACTTTTCCAGGCACCTCAGCAGTCGAACAGACATGCGCGGGTTTGGTAAAAATGATTTGCAGGCGGTTGCCGCCAACTTGTTCGTGCCGGTCGCTGAGGCAATCAACTGGTTGGCACAATTTGGCGACGCCAGGATGACCGGCTCGGGAGCATGCGTGTTTTGCGCGTTTTCCAGCGAGCGCGAAGCCGACGCGGTGGTGCAGCAAGTACCGTCTGTGTGGCGCGCGTGGCAGGCCCGGGCCCTGGCAGTTCACCCGCTCAAAGCGGTGTTGCAAGAAGCTGGTGTTATAGAATAAAATTTGGCCTGGCGTTGGGTTTGACGATAAAATGCGTCAAATGTGACGACAAGCAGTCAGTTGCGTAGGGGAATCGCCAAGCTGGTTAAGGCACTGGATTTTGATTCCAGCATACCAAGGTTCGAATCCTTGTTCCCCTGCCATTCGTTTTGCCTGATCTGTCGATGCGTAGTCAGCGTCCAGCAGGCGGACCCGGTGGCCTCGCTCTCGCGAGTCATCCTTTAGTATCAGCGGCAGCCGGCCGGTCCGGCTGGCGTCACGCAAGAAATCAAACTCACCTCTCTTTGGGACTCCCATGGCTTACGAAAACCTGATGGTTTTTACCGGCAACGCTAATCCGGCGCTGGCAGAAGGAGTTGCAAAAAATCTCGGCATCCCACTTGGCAAGGCAGTCGTTTCCAAGTTTTCGGATGGCGAAGTGATGGTCGAAATTAACGAAAACGTGCGTGGTAAAGACGTGTTCGTCCTGCAGTCGACCTGTGCCCCGACCAACGACAGCCTGATGGAAATCATCCTGATGGTCGACGCGCTCAAGCGCGCATCGGCGGGCCGCATCACCGCCGCCATCCCGTATTTCGGTTACGCCCGCCAGGACCGTCGCCCGCGTTCGGCGCGTGTGGCAATTTCGGCCAAGGTGGTGGCCAACATGCTGGAAAAAGCCGGCGTCGAGCGGGTTCTGATCATGGATCTGCACGCGGACCAGATCCAGGGCTTCTTCGATATCCCGGTTGACAATATTTACGCGTCGCCGATCTTGCTGGGCGACCTGCAAAAACGCAACTACGACGACCTGCTGGTCGTCTCGCCCGACGTTGGCGGCGTGGTGCGCGCCCGTGCCCTGGCCAAGCGCCTAGGCTGCGACCTGGCCATCATCGACAAGCGCCGTCCGAAGGCGAACGTGTCGGAAGTGATGAACATCATCGGTGAAGTTGAAGGCCGCAACTGTGTGATCATGGATGACATGGTCGACACCGCCGGCACCCTGACCAAGGCGGCCGAAGTGCTCAAGGAGCGTGGCGCCAAGAAAGTGGTGGCGTATTGCACCCACCCGGTCCTGTCCGGCCCGGCGATCGACCGTATTTCGGCCTCGCCGCTCGATGAGCTGGTTGTCACCGACACCATCCCGCTGTCGCCTGCCGCCGCTGCCTGCGGCAAGATCCGTCAGCTGACCTGCGCGCCGCTCTTGGCCGAGACCTTCAAGCGGATCAGCAAGGGCGATTCGGTCATGTCGCTGTTCATTGATTAAATATTGAGCAAGCAGCGCAATTTGCTGTAAAATACCGCGTTCCCAGGGCGGAACGAACCCCAAATCGGGGGGCGTTCCGCCCTTTGTCATCTTTTTTCCGAACGGCCTAGCCGTTCGATTTCGAGCATCCCTGGTCGCGGGGATGGTCACAACGCAGGGCATTGCCCCGCATTTTTGGAGTTTCACATGAAAGTTATCGCATTCAATCGCACGTTGCAGGGGTCCGGAGCGAGCCGCCGCCTGCGTACTGCTGGCCAAACGCCAGGCATCATCTACGGTGGCGCTGAAGCCCCGGCCCTGATTCAGCTGGACGGCAACGCGCTGTACCACGCGCTGAAAAAAGAAGCCTTCCACGGTTCGATCCTGGACATGGAAATCGATGGCAAGACCCAGCCGGTCCTGCTGCGCGACTTCCAGATGCACGCTTACAAACAACTGGTTCTGCACGCT
>DASWMN010000250.1:0-11801 GCA_036399735.1 Telluria sp.
GTTTCTGGTGTTAAATGCCACGCAGTAGCTCATTGATCCCGGTCTTGGCGCGGGTCTTGGCATCCACACGCTTGACGATCACTGCGCAATACAGGCTGTATTTTCCGTCGTCCGAAGGCAGATTGCCCGACACAACGACCGATCCGGCCGGAATACGGCCGTAGCTGACCTCGCCGGTAGCGCGGTCATAGATCTTGGTCGACTGGCCGATATACACGCCCATCGAAATTACGGAGTTCTCTTCAACAATAACACCTTCGACCACTTCCGAGCGAGCGCCGATAAAGCAATTGTCTTCGATGATGGTGGGATTGGCCTGCATCGGTTCGAGTACGCCACCAATGCCGACGCCGCCGGACAGGTGCACGTTCTTGCCGATCTGGGCACAGGAACCGACCGTGGCCCAGGTGTCGATCATGGCGCCTTCATCGACATATGCGCCGATGTTGACGTAAGAAGGCATCAGGACGACGTTTTTTGCGATAAAACTGCCGCGCCGGGCCACTGCCGGCGGCACCACCCGGAAACCGCCACGGGCGAAATCGTCGGCCGTGTAGCTGGCGAATTTGGTGGGCACCTTGTCGTAAAACTGCATCGTGCCGTCCGAGGTCATGACACTGTTGTTTTCCAGTCGGAAAGATAACAGCACGGCTTTCTTGATCCACTGGTTGACCACCCAGTCGGCACCGCTCTTCTGGGCCACGCGCATGGTGCCGTCGTCGAGCCCCGCAATCACGTGGGCGACGGCCTCGCGCAGTTCGGCGCTGCCGTTCGACGGGTTGATCTCGGCGCGCTGTTCCCAGGCGGTGTCGATGATGTTCTGGAGTTGTTGGGTCATGGTCGTGTGGTGGTAAGGTGGTTTGTTTATTTTTTCAGGGCGCTGCAGAACTGCACGATGCGGGTAGCGGCTTCGACCCCTTCGTCGACTTCGGCCACCAGCGCCATGCGGATGCGGTTCTGGCCTGGATTGATCCCGTGCGCTTCACGCGCCAAGTAGCTTCCAGGCAACACTGTCACATTATATTCGGCATACAGGCGGCGTGCGAATTCGGTATCGGTCAGGCCGGTCCGGCGCACATCGGCCCACAGATAGAAGCCGGCGTCGGGCAGCTCGACGTCCATGACTTTTTTCAGCATCGGCGTCACCAGATGGAACTTTTCGCGGTATTTATTGCGGTTTTCCTGGACGTGGCTTTCGTCGTTCCAGGCCGCGATCGAGGCGGCCTGCACCGGCGGCGACATGGCGCCGCCGCAATAGGTGCGGTACAGCAGGAACTTCTTGATGACGGCGGCGTCGCCCGCCACGAAGCCGGAGCGCATGCCCGGCACGTTCGAGCGTTTCGACAGGCTGGAAAAGACGATCAGATTGGCATACGGGCGCGCGCCGCTGCTGCGGCCGAGCTGGTGCGCCGCTTCCAGCGCGCCCAGCGGCGCGGCACTGCCGTGGTAAATCTCGGAATAGCATTCGTCGGCGGCAATCACGAAGCCGTGCTGGTCGGACAGGGCGAACAATTGCTGCCAGTCGTCCAGGCTGAGCGTGGCGCCGGTCGGATTGCCGGGCGAGCACAGGTACAGCAATTGCACACGCGGCCAGACCGTGGCCGGCACGCTGGCGTAATCGCAGGCGAAGTTGCGGCCCGGTTCGGAATTGACGAAATACGGTTCGGCGCCGGCCAGGAAGGCCGCCCCTTCATAAATCTGATAAAAGGGGTTGGGCGACATGACCAGGGGCGCCGCTTTCGACGCGTCGACCACGCAGTGGGCAATGCCGAACAAGGCTTCGCGCGAACCATTCACCGGCAGCACCTGGGTGGCCGGATCGAGCGCAGGAATGCCGTAACGCCGTTCCAGCCAGCCGGCAATGGCGCCGCGCAAGGCATCGCTGCCGGCCGTGGTCGGATAGTTGGCCAGGCCCTGCACCGCATGCGCCAGCGCTTTCTGGATGAAGGCCGGGGTCGGATGCTTGGGTTCGCCAATACCCAGGCTGATCGGCTCGAAGTCCGGATTCGGGGTCACCCCCGCAAACAGTTGACGCAGCTTTTCGAACGGGTAAGGGTGCAACTTGTCGAGATGTGGATTCACGTCGGTACCAGGGTTATCGGGGACGAAACAGCGTCATTATTATAGGCGACATTGTGCGCCTTCGCGCCACGCCCCCGGATTGACGCCGGCCCATTCCTTGAAGGCATGGGTGAACGCACTTTGTTCCTGGTATCCCAGCAAAAACGAGATGTCGACCAGCGACAGGCTGTCCTGGCGCAGGTAATCGGTGGCCAGCGCGAAACGGGCCTGGTCGAGCACCTGCTGGAAGCTGGCGCCGGCCTCGTTGAGCTTGCGCTGCAGCGTGCGCGGCGACAGGTTCAGTTCCTCGGCAATCGAGGACAGCCGGACCCGGTCATGCGCCAGGTTGCGGATGATGGCTGCATGCACCTGGGCGGCAATGCCCTGGTCGCTGCGGTGGCGTTCCTTGAGCAGGTTTTCGGCATGCTGCTGCAGCACCGGGTACAGGCTGGCATCGGCATTGGCGACCGGCCAGGCCAGCAGCTGGGCCGGGAAGTGGGCCGCGTTGACGGCTTCGCCGAAGGCCGGCGCGGCGCCGAAAATGCGCACGTACTCGGCGCTGTCGGCCTCCTGCGCATGCATGAACTGCATGCGCGGCGAGGGCAGTTCCATGCCCGCCAGCCAGGTGCTGAACACGCGGATCCCGGCAAACACGCTTTCCACCAGATGGCGGTTGGCCGCCGGGTAGTTGCTCAGCCACTGATACTGGCCCTGGTCGCCGTCCAGCACCAGCGCCGAACGGCCCAGGTCGTGCGCCAGCTGCTCGTAGCGCATGGTTTGCTGGAACACCTGGCCGAAGTCGCGGCAGGCCAGCAGGATCAGACCGTACACGCTGTAGGTGCCCAGTTTCACGCGCTCGCCCACGTGCAGGCCGAAATGCGGATCGTCCGCCAGGCGCGCGCCCACGGCCAGCAGATGCACATAGTCGGCGGCGGAAAGCGAATCGGGGATCGGGCACAGGGCGTCGGCCGGCAGCCTGGCGGCCAGCGCCAGCTCGCGCGCGCCCACGCCGCGGGCCTCGGCTGCTTCGAGCAGCGGCTGCAGGTAGGACCCCGTGACGCGCCGCGCGTCAGGTTTTGGAGCTGGCATGTTTGAACAAAGAGGTTGTCATAAAAGCGCAATACGAAAGTAACGGGCGGCGTTACTCTGCCAGCTTATCAAACTGGTCAAGTATAACGGGAAAAACGGATGAAACGGTGGAACGGTTGGGGCGACGACGCCATTCAATTTGCACTTGGCGAGGATGCGCTGGGATTTTTGCGCGAACGCCTGGGCGACGGCATCACGACCGAAGACGCCAGTTTCGAGGCCACCTGCGCCCAGCTCAAACGTTCGCGCCTGCCGTGGCACCCGCTGGTCGACACTGCGCCGTCCGTGCGCCTGGCCTATGCCCTGGGCCAGAGCCTGCCGGACTGGCTGCGCCTGCGCCACGGCCGCATCGACACCGCGCCCGATGGCGTGGCCTTCCCGGAAAGCGCCGAACAGGTGCGCGAACTGCTCGACTTTGCCGCCTCCTGCGGCGCCGCCGTCATTCCCTGCGGTGGCGCCACCAGCGTGGCCGGCCATCTGACGGTGCCCGACAGCGGCGCGCCGGTCCTGACGGTCAACATGGGTCGCATGCGCGCGCTGCTCAATCTGGACCCGGAAGCGCTGCTGGCCACCTTTCAGGCCGGCGTGTTCGGGCCCGACCTGGAAGCGCAGCTGCGCGCCCACGGATACACGCTGGGCCACTTTCCGCAATCGTTCGAATACTCGACGCTGGGCGGCTGGATCGTCACGCGCTCATCGGGACAGCAATCGCTGCGTTACGGACGCATCGAGCAGCTGTTCGCAGGCGGCCGGGTCGAAACCCCGGCCGGCCGCCTCGACCTGCCGACCTTTCCCGCTTCCGCCGCCGGCACCGACCTGCGCGAAATGGTGCTGGGATCGGAAGGGCGCCTCGGCATCCTGACCGAAGCGGCCGTGCGCATTACGCCCTTGCCCGACTACGAAGCCTTTCACGCGGTGTTTTTCCCGGACTGGGACAGCGCCTGCCTGGCCACGCGCCAGATCGCGCAGGCCAAACTGCCGCTGTCGATGCTGCGCCTGTCGAACCCGCTCGAGACCGTCACCATGCTGACGCTGGCCGGCCACAAACGCCTGGTCGGCGCGCTGGAAACCTATTTGCGCTGGCGCGGCTGCGGCGCCGGCAAATGCATGCTGATGATTGGCGTGAGCGGCGCCAAGGGCCCGGCCACGCGCGCCCTGGCGGCGGCGCTGGCGCTGGCGCGCGCCAGCCGTGGCGTGCATGTGGGGCGCAAGATGGGCGACAAGTGGAAGCAGAACCGCTTCCGCAATGTCTACCTGCGCAACACCGCCTGGCAGCACGGGTATGCGATCGACACGGTGGAAACCGCAGTGGACTGGCCGGGCGTGACGCCGATGATGGCGGCGGTCGAACAGGCCGCCACCGATGCGCTGGCCGCGCGCGGCGAGCGGGTGCACGTGTACACCCACCTGTCGCACATGTACGCGCAGGGCGCCAGCGTGTACACCACCTTCGTGTACCGCCTGTCCGGCAGTTACGAGGGCGACCTGGCGCGCTGGCGCGCGCTCAAGGGCGCGGTGTCGGCGGCGATCGTCGACAACGGCGGCACCATCAGTCACCAGCACGGGGTCGGGTCCGACCACGCGCCGTATCTGGAAGCGGAAAAGGGCGCGCTGGGGATCGGCGCCATGCAGGCGCTGTTCCGCCACTTCGACCCGGCCTGCCGGATGAATCCCGGCAAGCTGGTGCCCGCGTGAGCGGCCCCTGGCAGCACGGCTGGCGCGCCTCGCTGCCGGCCCTGGCCGCGCGCGAGTGGGACCTGCTGATCATCGGCGGCGGCATCACCGGCGCCGGCATCCTGCTGGAAGCGGCGCGGCGCGGGCTCAAGGCGCTGCTGGTGGAGCAGCGCGACTTCGCCTGGGGCACGTCGAGCCGCTCGTCCAAGCTGGTGCACGGCGGCCTGCGCTATCTGAAGGAAGGCAAGTTCGGCCTGACCCGCGAGTCGGTCCTGGAACGCAATGCGCTGATGCGCGAAGCGGGCGGCCTGGTCGCGCCGCAAAGCTTTGCTTTTGGCGACTACGCCGGCGGCAAGCCGGGCCGCAAGACCTTTCTGCTCGGGCTGGCGATCTACGATTTTCTGTCCGGCCGGCGCGAACGCCATTATGTCGGTCAGGCCGATTTTCTGATGATGGCGCCGAATGTCGGGCGCGCGGCGCTACTGGGCGGCATGTGCTACACCGACGCCAAGACCGATGACGCGCGCCTGGTGCTGCGCGTGCTGCAGGAGGCGCAAAGCCATGGCGGTGTGGCGGTCAATTACATGGCGGCCGACACGCTGTTGCGCGCCGGCGCCACCGTGATCGGGGCGCGCCTGGTCGATGGCATCGACGGCAGTGCGCATGAAGTACGGGCGCGCCTGGTGATCAATGCCACCGGCGCCTGGGCCGACCAGCTGCGCGGCCAGACCGGCGCGGCGGCGAAAATCCGTCCGCTGCGCGGCAGCCATCTGATTTTTCCGGCCTGGCGCCTGCCGCTGGCGCAGGCGGTCAGCCTGATGCATCCGCTGGACGGGCGCCCCGTGTTCGCCTATCCGTGGGAGGGCGTGACGCTGGTCGGCACCACCGACGTCGACCATGGCGCCAGCCTGAAGGCCGAAGCGGCCATCACGCGCGCCGAACTCGATTACCTGATGCTGGCGCTGCACCACGCTTTTCCGACGCTGCTGCTGCGCGACCGCGATATCCTGGCCACCTATGCCGGGGTGCGGCCCGTGATCGACAGCGGCCAGCTTGACCCGTCCAAGGAAGGGCGCGAGCACGCGGTGTGGATCGACGACGGCCTGATGACCGTCACCGGCGGCAAGCTGACCACCTTCCGCGTGATCGCGCTCGATGCCCTGCGCCGTGCCCGACCGCTGCTGCCGGGCTGGCACGATGCGCTCGACGCGCGCCCGGTGTTCGGGCCACGCGCGCCGGCCAGGCTGCGTCTGCGCGGCAGCCAGCGCGCGCGGCTGGAAGGTCGCTATGGCGCTGCCGCCGCCGCGCTGGTGGCGGCCGCCGCCCCGGGCGAACTGGAACTGATCCCCGGCACCGAGACCTTCTGGGCCGAGCTGCGCTGGGCCGCGCGCGCGGAAGCGGTACTGCACCTGGAAGACCTGATGCTGCGCCGCACCCGCCTCGGCCTGCAGCTGCGTGAGGGCGGTGCCGCCCAGCTGACGCGCATCCGCGCCATCTGCCAGAGTGAGCTGGGCTGGAGCGATGCACACTGGACGCAGTCCCAGGGCGCGTATCTGGCATTATGGAAGTCCAATTACAGCCTGCCCACATGAAACAGACCATCCTCGCCATCGATAACGGCACCCAGAGCGTACGGGCGATCCTGTTCGACCTGGACGGCAATATCGTGGCCAAATCGCAGGTCCACCTGGCGCCATACTTTTCCGCCCAGCCCGGCTGGGCCGAGCATTGCGCCGACGGCTACTGGGATGCCGTGTGCGAAGCCTGCCAGGGCCTGTGGGGCCAGGACGGGGTCGACAAGGCGGCAGTGCAGGGCGTGGCCGTGACCACCCAGCGCGGCACCATTGTCGCGCTGGACAAGGATGGCAAGCCGCTGCGCCCGGCCATCACCTGGCTCGACCAGCGCCGCACCGATACCGTGCCGCCGATCGGCAAGTGGTGGGATCTGGCGTTCCGGCTGGCGCGCGTCAAGGGCACGGTCGACTTTTTCCGCGGCGAGGCCGAGGTCAACTGGATCAAGGCGCACCAGCCCGAGGTCTGGGAAAAAACCGATAAATTCCTGCTGCTGTCGGGCTTTCTGAACTACCGGCTGAGCGGCGTGTTCGCCGACTCCACCGGCTCCCAGGTGGCCTACCTGCCGTTCGATTACAAGCGCCAGCGCTGGGCCAAGGGCGGCGACTGGAAATGGCAGGCGCTGGCGGTGCGCCCGCAGATGCTCAATACCCTGGTCGCGCCCGGCACGCGGATTGGCGCCATCACGCCGGCGGCGGCCGCGGCCAGCGGCATTCCGGCCGGCTTGCCCTTGCTGGCCGCCGCCGCCGACAAGGCCTGCGAAGTGATCGGCGCCGGCTGCCAGGCGCCGCACATCGGCTGCCTCAGTTACGGCACCACCGCCACCATCAATACCACCAGTCCCAAGTACGTGGAAGTGACGCCCTTCATTCCGCCCTATCCGGCCGCGATCCCGCATGCCTACAGCACCGAGGTGCAGATTTTCCGCGGCTACTGGATGGTCAACTGGTTCAAAGAGCAGTTCGGGCACCCGGAACAGGCGCGCGCGCTGGAAGACGACATCGCGCCCGAACAGCTGTTCGATGAGCTGGTCAACGCGGTGCCGGCCGGATCGATGGGCCTGATGCTGCAGCCCTACTGGACGCCGGGCATCAAGGTGCCGGGGCCGGAAGCGAAGGGCGCCATCATCGGCTTTGGCGATGTGCACACGCGCGCCCATGTGTACCGCGCGATCCTGGAAGGACTGGCCTATGCGCTGCGCGAAGGCAAGGAGCGGATCGAGCGGCGCAGCGGGGTGGCCATTACCGAGCTGCGCGTGTCCGGCGGCGGCTCGCAAAGCGACGCGGCCATGCAGCTGACGGCCGATATTTTCGGCTTGCCGACGGCCCGTCCGCACGTCTATGAAACCTCGGGACTGGGCGCGGCGATCGATGCCGCGGTCGGGCTTGGGCTGTATCCCGATTTTGACGCGGCCATCGCCGCCATGACGCGGGTAGGCCGGGTGTTCGAGCCGATTGCGGCCAACCACGCCATGTATGAACGCCTGTACCAGCGCGTGTACAAGAAAATGTACGCGCGCCTGCAACCCATGTACGCCGACATCGCAGACATCACCGGCTATCCGACGCGCCGCTAGGCGCCGTCCTCAGACCCGCAGTTCGCTGTCGACGCCAAGTTCGACGCGAATACGGGTCGGTACCGAAATGCGGCCGATTTTGGCCGGGAAAAATTTCACGCGGTGCAGCAGGGCTTCGGTCACGAGCGCACGCTCGGCATCCGTCAAGGTATCCGATTCATACTCCAGCGCGACGACATTGCCCTGTGCATCGAGCGACAGCCACACAGTGGCCCCGCCGGCGGATACGCCCGGCACAATCAGCAAGGAAGTCCCAAGAATGCCGCTGGCAATGCGCGGCGCGTCCGTGACTTGCCCGGCGCTGAAGAAGGGTAGCGCGCTGCGCTCTGGCGGCTCCGGCAACAGCGCGGTGCCCGGGGCGGGAAGGGGCGCCGGATCAGAATGGGATGGGGGGAAAGAGAGGGCATCGGCCGGCTGCGGCGCAACAGGCCCGCGGGTAGCGCGGCGGTGCGGCTGCACCAGGCGCACCGCCAGCGGGCTGGCGGCGCTGTGCGCGGACGGCCCGTTGCCGTCCGCTTGCCGGAAATGCGTGAAAAACACCAGGCCGACACCAGCGTGCGCTGCCACTGAAAACAAGACTGCCAGTGGCAGACGACGCCGGGTTGCCAAGATCTACATCAATCGAACAGTTCGCGCCACAGCACCCGGCGCACAGTGGTGCTGTTGCCTTCAGGTTCAGACTCCAGGTCGGTACGGGTCGGCAGCTTGCCATCGGCACGCACCACATACACCGACGGCGTACCGCCTGGCGGCGCCGACACGGTCAGACCCACGGCAGGCGAGGTGCTCTTCTGGCCCGATGGGACGACCCCTTTGTTCAACTGGCCACCCGTCTTGTAGCTGATCTGGTTGATCCAGCTGTAGCCGCCCGGCTGGCAAGCCGACGCGGTCGGCACCGTGGTGGCAAAGATCACCGTACCGATGAACAGCTGCGGATCGATGTTGACGCGTTCGCCAGTGTCGGGCAGGTTCATGAACCAGCCGTTTTTCAGCGTGTAGTCGACGGTGTTGTTGGTCACGGTACGGGTGGTCTCGCCACTGGTCAGGACCTGTTGCACCAGCTTCGAGTTGTCGGTCAGAATGACCGACTTGTCGATCTTGATCCCGTAGAAGGATTGCACGGCGGTATTGGTCAGGTCGGTTTCGCCCAGATAACGGCCGGTGCCGAAGTAAAGCATTTTCATGCCTTCGATGTCGCCGATTTCCGGGGTTGTCGTGATCGGCTTGTTCGGGCCGAAGCTGACCAGCTTGGTTGCGGTACCGGCTTCCAGATCGAAGGCGTACATATTGCCGGTCAGGTCGCCACCGTAGGCAGCCGAGGCGGTATCGTCAATATCGAAGTTGGTGACCTGCAGGTTCAGACGGGCCAGACCGCTTGGATCGCTGGCCGAGCCGACATTGGTCGGGATCGTCTTGATGACCGCGCCGGTGGCGACGTTCAGCACGAAGACGTAGCCCTTGCCATCGGCGGTCGGGTACTTGAGGCCTTCAGGCGTGTTGTTGTAGCCCGAGGTGACCACGGCCACCCAGGTCCCGTCCCGCAGTTTGGCCATGAACGGCACGCCGTACGAATAGCCGACGTTCGGGTTGTTGTCTGCAGTGAAGCTCCACAGCGGTTTCGGATCGACCGGATCGGTCACGTCCAGCGCATAGAAACCGCGCCCGCCCTTGCCCATGGCGCCGATCAATACGGTCTTCCAGACGCCGTTGATCTTGGCATCGCTCACCGTCAGCGGGCCATCCAGGAAGAAGCGATGGTTGGACTCGTAATTGCCGTCGAGGATACGCCACATTTCCGGCATCGCTGCCGGTGGTACGAAGGCCCAGCGCTCCTGGCCGGTCGCGGCGTCGAAGGCGTGCAGCATGCCGTCATTGCCGGCCGCGTACAGATTCGCCAGACGGTTCAGATTGGCCGCCTTGAAATCGCTGTAACCGGCATCGCTGAAGTTGTGCGGCGGTTTCTTCACGAACACTGGCTGCGAATGCACGATATCGCCAAGGACTTTTTCGCGGTCGCGATACAGGCGCTGATAGGTGCCAAAGGTGGCAGGACGGTCCTGGTCTTCAAAACGGTCCTGGCCGCGCAGCGCGTCGACCATGAGGGCCGGCGTGGCCGCCAGCTTCTGCGCTGCGCTCCAGTCGGCATACTGATTCAGCTTGCTGTTGTCGAACAGGGCCGCCTGGGCTGCCGTCAGGCCGCCGGCGCCGATCTTGAACTGGGTACGGCTGGTGCCGTCCGTGGTGTAGATGACGCGCGTATCGGTGTCGCCGGCGCCACCGATCTTGGCGCGCAGCAAAGCTTCGGCCTGCCATACAGGCGTTGGCAGAATGTTGCCGTTGGACAGATCGATCGCATAGGCGGTCATCTCGCCATCCCACTTCACGGTCCGGTAGGTCGCAATGAAGATGGCATTTTCGCTGCTGGTCGGTTGCAGGTTACTGGTGGCGGCGGCGGCGCCGCTGCCGGTGGCGCGGTCGATGCTGCTGAGCGCCTTTTGCAAGCCTTCTTCCAGCGCACTTGGATCGCGCGTGCTGAAATACTGGCCGCGTCCGTTGACCGCGGTGTGCCACAAATCGTCAATCGTGGTTTCCGTGTTGTAAGCCGGGGCCGGCCAGTTGGTACCGCCCTGGCGAATGTTGTAGTAGTCGCCAGAGGTGGACAGCTTGTAGTTCGGATCGTACACCAGGGTGCCGTCGACACCGAGCGAGATGGTGAAGGTGGTCATGTGCTGGTGCTGCGCGATATCGTCGACGGCGACGTCGGTGCCGGACGGCGGCACATTGTTGGTGCACTTGTCTGGCGTGGTGCAGGTGGTGCGCAGGTCGGTGTGATAGTAGTAGTAAGCGATGTCGGCCAGCGTGTTGGATGTGCCGGTGGTGTCGAGCGAAGGGCGGGTCGCGGCGCCGTCGGGGTTGCCGATGCCGTTGATCGTTTCATTGCTCCAGTAGCCGTCGGTCGCCATGATGGTGAAATTGCGCTGGCAGGAGTACTGAATCGGATCGGTAAACGTCGTCGTGTCGCCGGCGTACATCCTGCCAACTTTGATGAGTGTGCTGCGCAGCGGCGTGCCGCCCTGTGGATTGGCCGCGTACAGTTTGGTGTAGAACAAATCCTTCTGGGTTTGATCGAAGTTGGCGACATTGACCACCGTGTACGGCGCGTTGATGTTGGTCAATCCCACACGTGCGTGCAGGTAGTCGCCGTCGGTCGGATCGGCCGTGAGGGCCGCGCCAGTCTTCGGGGTGCCGCGAATGTCGCTGAACGACAGGCCAATGGCGCTCTTGGTCATTTGCATGCGGGTGCGGTACCAGGCGAACCAGGTCGCGAAGTTGTTCATTTCTTCGGCGTAGGTGCAGGTCGCGCCGGCGCAGTCAGTACGGTTGATGCCTTTCAGCGGGAAAATCGTGGTCGGCTTCAGGTCGACTCGCACCCAGTTCGAGAAATTGACGTACTTGTAGGTCGCGGTCTTGCGCGCCTGGCAGTTCGATTTGCCATAATTGCGCTGGATGCCGTTTGTTTCCACGACACTGCACCACTGTACCGTCGCCTTGTAGTAATACGGTGCACCGAAGCGCACCTGGACCACCGAGTAGGTGCTGTCCGGGTAGGTGTATACCCCGCTTTGAAGGGCAGTACGGCAATTGTTAATGTCGTCTTTCGCGGTCTTGCACCACACGCGTTCCGGGTAGCCGCCCGTGAGATTGACGCTGGCGGTCGCGGTGCGGTGGTTGCAAGCACCCGTGGTCAGATCAAGGCTCAGTGCATACGACTGGCAGGGATCGGTACCATAGGCTGGTTGATTGACGGCGGTGTAATCGGTGACGTTGA
>DASWMN010000251.1:0-9628 GCA_036399735.1 Telluria sp.
ACCATGGACCGATTCGGTACCGTGGCATGGCCCCCGCCTGCGCGAGGGCGACCTGGTGCAATTGTCTTGCGGTGGTGCTGCTTACTTCAGCCAGAGCCGGATCGAATCCCAGGCGCGGCCGAAGATCGATGCCTGGCTGACTTCTTCCAGTGCCACCACCGGCAGTTCCATCAGCGGCTTGCCATCCACCATCATCTTCAGCGTCCCGACCTGTGTGTGCAGTGGCAATGGTGCCACCAACGGATCCTTGCGCTCGAGCACAGGCTTCATCTTGCCGGCCACGCCCTTCGGCACTGTGACCATCACGTCATTGGTAAAGCCGATCTTGACCGTGCTCGACGAGCCTTTCCACACTTCCGGCTGCTGCACGATCTGACCCTTGGCGTACAGTTTGACCGTGTCGAAATTCTGGAAACCCCAGTTCAGCAGCTTCTGGCTTTCCTGGGTGCGGGTCTGGTCCGAATTGGTGCCCAGCACCACGGAAATCAGGCGCCGCTGCAGATTGCCGTTCGGACGCTTGGCCGAGGCGATCATGCCGTAGCCGGCGCCTTCGGTGTGGCCGGTCTTCATGCCGTCGACCGTTGGGTCCAGCCATAGCAGGCGATTGCGGTTGGGCTGGGTGATCTTGTTATATGTGAAGCTCTTGACCGAATCGATCTTGTAGAACTCGGGGAAGTCGACGATGACGCGCGCGGCCAGAATCGAAAGATCGTGGGCGGTCGAATAATTCTCGGCGCTGGGCAAGCCGTGTGGATTGCCAAAGCGCGTGTCCTTCATGCCCATGCGCTGGGCTTCCTTGTTCATCAGGAAGACGAAGGCGGCTTCATCGCCAGCCACGGCTTCGGCCAGTGCGACCGCGGCGTCGTTACCCGATTGCACCATCAAGCCGTGCAAGAGATCGTTGACCGACACCGGCGTGGCCGGATCGATAAACATTTTCGAGCTGCTGGCGTCCACCTTCCAGGCTTTGACCGATACGTTGATCATCTGGTTCAGTTCGAGCTTCTTGTCGCGCAAGGCGGCGAAGGTCAGGTAAGCCGTCATGATCTTGGTCAGCGAGGCCGGCTCGATGCGGGCTTTCGGTTCCTGCGAAGCGATGACCTGGCCGCTGGTCGCGTCCAGCAGCAGCCACGAGCGCGCGGCAATGGTCGGCGGCGGCAGGGTCTGGGCAACAGCGGCCGAGATGGCCAGGACACTGGCTGCCAGTGCCACAAGTAATTTTTTCATGGGATTGTTACTCAAAAAAAGTGGGGGTACAGAAAGATGCGCCCAATTATAGCCCTAGCCTGCGCTGTCGCCGTCACCGCGCCACAGTTGAATCACCAGATTTTTTATGTGGCCCAGCTTGCGATGGAAAAAGTGGTCGGCGCCAGGGATGATGATCACCGGAATATCTTGCGGGCGCGCCCAGTCCAGAACTTGCGTCATGGTAATAGTGTCGTCGACTTCGCCGTGAATCAGGATGGTATCGGCAGGCACGTTCGGCACGGGCCACTTGCCGGCGGCAGTGCCGACCAGCACCAGGCGCTCGGCCGGACGTCCCTCGGCTTGCAGGCGTTGCTGCAGCTGGGCCATGACAAAGGTGCCAAAGGAAAAGCCGGTCAGGGCGATCGGCAAGCCCGGATACTGGGCCTGCATGTGTTCGAGCATGACCAGCATGTCGTCGGTCTCGCCATGGCCATGGTCGTGCACGCCTTCGGACGCGCCCACGCCGCGGAAATTGAAGCGCGCCGCCACATAGCCAAGCGCGACAAAGGTACGGGCCAGGGTTACCGCCACCTTGTTGTCCATGGTGCCGCCGTACAGCGGATGGGGATGGGCGACCAGTGCGATGCCGCGCGGTGGTTCAGGTGGAAGGTCCAGCAGGCATTCCATCAGGCCGGCGCCGCCGGTCAGGGTGAATTTATCGGAATTCTTGTTCATTTAAATCTTGAGACGGTCGACGACTTTGCCGCCGACGAGGTGGGTGTCAATGATGTCATCGATATCGCTGGTGTCCACGTAGGTGTACCAGGTGCCTTCGGGATAAACCACCAGCACCGGACCTTCCTCGCAGCGGTCGAGGCAGCCGGCCTGGTTGACGCGGATCTTGCCGGCGCCATTGAGCCCCAGTTGCTTGATGCGTTTTTTGGCGTGCTGTTGTGCTTCCTGCGCGCCCTGCTTGCCGCAGCAGGCGCGCCCGTCTTCGCGCATATTCATGCAAAAGAAGACGTGTTTGTCGAAGTAAGGTGTGTCGCTCATGGTTTTGTGCTCGCGTGAGGGAAGGTGCAATGATACGCGTTCTGCTAACTTCTGCGATCTGCGACCCGGTTCAGCTTATGTGACGGCAATATCAGGAACCACAAGGCAAAGAATGGCCACAGCAGGGAGATGAACTGGGCCGCCCCATTGAAGTTCAGGAACTTGCCCTGGACCCAGCCTTGCAGAGTCGCGGAGAAGTAGGGATTGACCGGGATGGTGTTCACCACGATCAGACTGAGCAGCAAGGTGACCATGGCCAGCCGCCGCTGCGCCACCTGCGGCGCAAAGGCCAGCCCGGCCAGCATGATCAGGCCAATCAGAAAACCGCCCTGGGCGCCTGGCGTAATCCAGACGAAGGCATTGTCGGGTGTGAACAGCAGTGAGCTCGACATGGTTTTGAACAGCAGCGTGGCACCCAGCATCGCACCCATCAGCAGCATGCGCGGCGCGCCACGGTTGAGCAGGCACAGCATGGTCAGCACCGCGCCGGTCATGCCGCAGGCGGTGATCACGGTTTCCGACAGCCAGTACTGCTCCACGCTCATGGCCGAACCCGGGCGCAGCATGGCCACCAGATCGATATCGGTGTCCATCGCCTGCGACAGCCAGTCGGAGAAGATCGGCAGCAGCTGGCCGTGTCCGAACATGTAGCCGAGCGGGTAAATCTGCGCCACCGGCCACAGCGCCAGCAGCACCAGGCCCTGGCTGGCGTGCGGCGCGAACCAGCGCTGGCGCAGCTGGTACAGGCGATTGTGATTGAGATAGGAGCGCGCCCCGACCAGGCCGATCAGCGCGCCGATCAGTGCGCCGGCCGAGTTGGTCATGAAGTCCAGATTCGACGGCACCCGGCTTGGCAGATAGGTTTGCACCGCCTCCATCGTGCCCGACACCAGCACCCCCAGCAAGGTGGCGCCGATCAGCGCCGGCACCCCGCGCAGGAAGGGATGCAGGGCCGGCACCAGCAGCATGCCCAGCGGGATGTAGCCGATCACGTTGACGACCGCGTCGAACATGGTCCAGTACTGCGGCATGGTCAGCGTCAGGAAGGTGAACGGCGACAGGCCGGCGCCGCGCCAGCCCGAAAACGGGTACCAGCTGGCGTAGATGATCAGCAGCAGATAGGCCAGCAGCGCAGCGCGCGCCACCGGCGAGCCGCGCTGCGTTTCCGGTGAAGCCGCCGGGTTCATTCTTTGGGTTGCGGCAGCGTGGCCAGCCAGGCGACGATGTCGGCGGCCACGGCATCCGTGGATGCGGCCAGGGCGCGCGCGCCGCCGGCGGCATCGGCGCTGGTGGCCGGGGTCTGGCGGCTGAAGGTTTTCTGGTCGATCAGTTTGTGGCCCTGGAACAGGGACGCGCGCAGCACCAGGCTGCCCTGGCTGCCGCTCTGGCTGTCGAAACTGTGGGTAAAGTCGTCGATCTCGGTGCGCAGGATCGCCACGCCGCTGGACGCGTCCGTGGCGGTCAAGACCTTGGCGCCGGATTGCGCGATGCGCGCTTTCAGGCGCTGGGTCACCATCTGCAGCGGCGAGGCGCTCCAGCGGCTGTGGGCGTAGCTGCGCGCCTGCAGCGGATCGGCGTAATTGAGGCGGTAGTACATGCGTTCATTATCCAGCGCGGCCGTGCCAGTGACATCGGTCACCACCACCGCGCCGAAGGGGGCCGTGCTGGCGGGCGCGCCCGGCGTGGCGGGGCCGAAGTCGAAGGTGGTGCTGGCAGGGGCCTTGTCGGTGGCGCAGCCGGCCAGCAGGAGGGTGCAGGCAAGGCCGGCAAGCAGAAGTCGGGTCAGGTTCACGGTATTCCTCATTTGGTCGGTGCGACAAAGCCAGGTTCGCCCGGGCCCGGGGTGCCGTTGGGGGCGCCGAACAACAGGCTTTGCGGTCGGTCGTTGAAGGTATTGGCGGTGCGCCGCACGGCGCGCAGCGAGGTGCGCGCTTCGTCGGCCATGTTGACGATGTGCGGCAGGGTTTCCAGTTCCAGGTCGGCAGTCACGCCTTCAAGCGAACCGCCGACCTTGTCCACGGTGGTGTTCAGGCGCGCGATCGGGCCGTCCGGTGCTTGCAAGGTGGTGGCCAGGCGGTCGAAGTTGCGCGTCATTTTGGTGGCGCTGTCGGACAATTCGTTGAACGAGGCCAGGCTGCGTTCGACCTTTTCTTCCAGCTGCGGCAGGCGCGCCAGGGTTGGCTCCAGTGATTTCGGCACCGCTTCCCAGGCGTCGGCGGTGCGGCCGACCTTATCGAAGGCGCCGACGATGGTTTTCTGGTTCTCGGGACTGAGCATCGCGTTCAGGCTGGTGGTGATCGCCTCGGCTTTTTCGAGGATCACCAGGCCGCGCTTTTCAAGCTGGTCGAGCAGGCCCGGGCGCAGGGGAATGCGCGCCAGTTTGTCTTCGTTGCTGGCCAGGGCGGGCGAGCCGGTCTTTTCGTCGTCGAGCTGAATGAAGGCGATCCCGGTCACGCCCTGATAGCCCAGTGTGGCGTACGTGGTTTTGGTAATCGGTGCATCCTTGTCGATCGACAGGTGGATCAGGATCTGGCCGGCGCTGGTCTTGTCGAACACAATGTCGCTGACCTGGCCCACTTCCAGGCCGCGATAGCGCACTGTCGCCTGCGGGTTCAGGCCCGGGATCGACTGCACCGTGGCGATTTCGTAGGGCGTGCGCTCGGTCCGGTCGCGGTTGAACCAGATCCCGGCCAGCACGGCGGCAATGAGCAGCGCAATCGTGAAGAAGCCTGTCATTAATGCATGCGATCTGTTTTCCATATTCTTATTTCTCCGATTCGTTCGCTGCTTCCGTTTCATCGAGCACTTCAAGGGCACGCTGTCCGCGTGCGCCCAGGAAGAACTGTTTGATGAACGGATGATCCACTTCGAGAACATCGCGGGTCGGTCCGACCGCGATGACATGTTTTTCCGCCAGTACCGCCACCCGCGTCGACAAGGCAAACAGCGTGTCCAGGTCGTGCGTGACCATGACCACCGTCAGGCCCAGCTCGCGGTGCAGCGACTGGATCAGCGCCACAAAGGCGTCCGACAGGTCGGGGTCGAGGCCGGCGGTCGGCTCGTCCAGGAACAGCAGTTGCGGCTCCAGGGCCAGCGCGCGCGCCAGCGAGGCACGCTTGATCATCCCGCCCGACAGGTCAGACGGCATCTTGTTGGCGTGCTCGATGCCCAGGCCAACCATCTGCATCTTGAGCAGGACCGCGTCGCGGATCACGTCTTCCGGCAAGGCGCGCAATTCACGCAGCGGCGTGGCGATATTGTCGAACACGGTCAGCGCGGAATACAGGGCGCCCTGCTGAAACAGCATGCCCCAGTGATTGCGCATGCGCTGCAGCTGGTCGGCGTCTGCCTCGCTGATATCTTCGCCGAACACGCGTACGCAGCCACGCGCCGGCCGTTCCAGCCCGAGCATCTGGCGCAGCAGGACTGTCTTGCCGGTGCCGGAGCCGCCCACGATGGTCAGGATTTCGCCGCCGTAAATCTGCAGGTTCAGATCCTGGTGCACGACGGTGCGGCCGAACTTGGTCCACAGGCCGGTGATCTCCACCACCGGTGGGCCGACGTCTTCGTCCGGCTCCATGTTCAGAGCCTGTTCGCGTCCGCTCGATGTGCATTGTTCCATCAGAACCCCACCTCGGAAAAGATGATGGCGAACACGGCATCAGCCAGGATCACCACCGTGATCGCCGTCACCACCGAGGTCGTGGTGCCGCGCCCCAGACTTTCGGTATTCGGTTTGATGCGCAGGCCATAATGGCAGGAGACCAGCGCGATCAGCACACCAAAGGTCGTCCCTTTGAGCAGGCCGATCATGTAATTGGCAAAGGGCACCGCATCGGGCAACTCTTGCAGGAAGTAGCGCGCCGACAGGCCCAGTTCGACCTTGGCCGCGGCCATGCCGCCCAACAAGGCCATGCTGTCGGTCCAGACCACCAGCAGCGGCATCGAGATGGCCAGCGCGAGCGCTTTCGGCATGATCAGGCGGTAGCCGTGCGAGATCCCCATGACCAGCATTGCATCGAGCTCCTCGGTCACGCGCATTACGCCAAGCTGGGCGGTGATGGAGGAACCGGAACGGCCGGCCACAAGAATCGCCGCCAGCAGCGGACCGAGTTCACGGATCACGCTCATGCCGAGCAGATTGACCAGGAACATGTCGCCGCCATAAGCACGCAGCTGCTGCGCGCACAGATAAGACAGCACGACCCCGATCAGAAATCCCACCAGGGCGGTAATGCCCAGCGCCTGGAAGCCCGAATGGAAAATATTGGCGGACACTTCACGCCACGGCCCGGTGCGCGGATGGCGCGCGAAGCGGCCCAGATCCTGCACCACCTGGCCGATCAGGCGGATGAAACCGTGCATGTGCTCGAAGAACGACAGCACGCCGCGACCGAGCACCATCACCGCATTCAGGCGGCTCTTGCGTTCGCGCGGCACTTGCATCCGTCCCGCTTCTTCGATGCGCGCGAATAATTCTTCCTGGCGTACGGCCAGCTTGAGCTGAGGCGGGCGCTGCTTGCCCCACGAATTCCAGAACATCTGGGCGCCGATGTGGTCCAGGCCGGTCAGCTGGCTCAGGTCCCAGGCAACCGCTTTCTGGTCCTTGAGCGAAGCGAGCGAGGCCGACAGCGACTTGATGGTGCCGGCCTGGGCCAGCGCATGGACTTGCCAGGTTCCGCTGGCGACGACCGCCTGCGCCCCGCCTGCATCGGCGTGGTGGATGGTTAATGTTGGCGCATTTTCAATCTGCATTGCGCCAGTGTAAAAGAGATTCGCTGTGGCCGCTACCGAAGTTCGTGCGCAAGGCTTCAGGCGGCGAGATGCCGCGCCTGGCGCGCCGGCGCAGTCATGACCGGCTTGGCCTTGTCGGCGGGCGCGTCAATGCGGCCTGCATAATCGCTGCCGACCAGTGCTTGCGCATCCGCTTTGGACATGCCCTGTATTTGCAGCCACTGGCCGACCAGCGCCGCCAGGCGGTCGAGGGCGATGCGGTGGGTTGCATCGGTTTTGCTGTAGATCCAGTCGGAGAAGGCCATGAAGTTGGCGAACGGCGCGCCCTCCAGCATGCGTTCGATGGTGTGCGTGAAGCGGCCCGAATTGGCCACCAGATCCCAGTAGCGGGCAAAGCGCACCAGGCGCTGCATGGTCGCAAAGTCGATCCGGTCGGTGGCCAGGATGGTGTAGGGCGCATACGGATCGAACACTAAGCCGAACTGTTCGGTATGACGAATGATCGGCGTGCCACGCAAGCGCTTGAGAATGCCGAACTGGATTTCATGCGGCTTGAGGGCGACCAGCCGGTCGAAGCCGCGCGCGAAACTGTCCACGTCTTCACCCGGCAGGCCGGCGATCAAGTCCACGTGCAAATGAGCGTGGGAATGCTCGCACAGCCAGCGGATATTGTCGGCGGCCTTGGCATTGTCCTGCTTGCGGCTGACCAGCGCCTGGACGTCAGGATTGAAACTCTGGATGCCGATCTCGAACTGCAGTGCGCCCGGTGGAAATTTGCTGATGCCTTCTTTCAGTGCATCGGGCAAATGGTCAGGCACCAGTTCGAAGTGTGCATACACCGGATCTTCCGGATTGGCTTCGAGCTTGTCGAGGAAGAACTGCATGATCTTCAGACTGGTCTTGATGTTCAGATTGAAGGTGCGGTCGACAAACTTGAACAGGCGCGCACCGCGCGCGTGCAGCGATTCCAGTTCGGCGAGGAAGGTGTCAAGCCCGAACGGCCAGGCAGTCTTGTCCAGCGCCGACAGGCAGAACTCGCACTTGAACGGGCAGCCTCGGGACGCCTCGACATAAATCGTGCGGTGCGCGATATCGTGGTCCGAATACAGCGTGTACGGCAGTTTGATCTCGGCCATGGGCGGCTGCACACCCGCATGCACCTTCATCAGTGGCTTCGGGCCGTGCAGAATGTCGCCGCACAGCTTGGGGAAGGTCACGTCGCCCCAGCCGGTGACCAGATAGTCGGCCAGCTTCACGATCTCTTGCTCGCCGTGTTCGAACGATACCTCCGGTCCGCCCAGCACAATAGTCACCTCGGGCGCGACCCGTTTCAGCATCGCCACCACTTTGGTGGTTTCATCGACGTTCCATATATAGACGCCAAAACCGATAATGCGCGGCTTCGATGCCAGCAAGCGCTCGACAATCTCGGTGGTCTTGGCGCCGATCACGAACTCCTGCAGCCGGGTTTGTTCCTGCAGCGCACCCATGTTGGCCAAAAGATAACGCAAGCCGAGTGAAGCATGGGCGTAGCGGGCGTTCAGGGTGGACAGCAAAATGGTCATGATCCGGGGCAGATGTTCTTCAAAAGCGCCATTTTACGCCGGTCGGGAGGCACGTCCTCGGTTTCCGGCGGCTGGCGTATTGATCCTCGAGTTGTTTTAATGCAACCCGTTCCTGCATCTCGTGGTGCTTTTTAAGGCAATGATCATTAGTATGTGGACTTGCTCCGCATTCTTTGGCCGTGCCGTCTTTTATGATAACGAAACCCCTCGCTCTGCTGTTCGGCTGTGCCCTCGCTTCTGGCGCGCTGGCCCAGCAGATGTACAAAGTTATCGGTGCGGATGGCAAGGTGACCTATTCCGATCGCCCTGCGCTGGAAAAAGCGAACAAGATGAGCGTGATGAAGTCGTACACGCTGCGTCCGGTCGAAGAGGTCAAGAAGAAAGACCCGGGGCCGCCTCCGCCTGTCGTCGACCCGAATGCCACCATCACGCCCGAGGTGGAAGAGGCGATGATCAGCATAATGACAACCACGCAGCTCACCATTCAAACTTTGCCGATCTGCAGCCCTACCCAGGAAGCCGGGCACGCCTTTGCCGGCGCCACTGCCAACTGGAAGAAACGCAATGCTGCCTATATAGAGCAGAGTAAGCGTCTGCTGATGGAAGTCATGTCTCCCCATAAGCGCGCGGACATGCTGGAAAAGGCTGCGGGCGGCGTCGGCGATGTAGCGAAAGCTATCCCGGTGACGGCGCAGGGCCGCCGGGATTGGTGCGCCGGCGCTGTCGCGGAACTCGACAGTGGACGCATTGATATCAATAAACCAGTCATGCTGAGTATTCCGATCACCAAGTACCGCGCCAAGTAATTTTTTCTTATCTCCACAAAGAAAACCGAAAAGGTCCCTTGTCAAAGACGGGGCCCTTTGCTATAGTTCGCCTCCTGTTGAAAAGCACGCGAAATCAAGTAGTTGCGAAGCTTTCATCGGAGAGCACCTTAAGTGCTCTGCAGTAAAAAAGAAGTTGACGAAGTTTGCTGAATCCTGCATAATCTCATCTCTTCGCTGCTGACAAACAAAACGCTTTGTCAAAACGCAGCAAGGCAGTGCCGAATAAAGTTCTTTAACAATTAACAGTCGATAAGTGTGGGC
>DASWMN010000252.1:0-3177 GCA_036399735.1 Telluria sp.
CTTCCACAACACGATTTAGTTCACCTACCGAACGCGAACACAGCCAAAAAAAAGCCCGCTTCCAAAGAAGCGGGCAAAGTCCAAAACTAGGGATGTCCTGAAAGAGACAGCTCCACTATAGTTCTCAGGCGATTTATTTTCTGTGCGTTGACTCACACAGCCAGAAAATAAAGGCATCCAGTCATCGAAGGTTGATCCAGAGCATTGTCCATTTCCCCCGTAAAAGCACCCGGCCGCATTGCCAGCAGCCGCTCCAGTGGCCGCACCACCCTCGCCACCGTGGCTGCCCGCGCCGGTGTCTCGACCATGACGGCCTCCCGCGCGCTCAATCATCCGGAACTGGTGTCCGACCTGGTACGCGAACGCGTGCGCGCGGCAGCCGCCGCCCTGGCCTATGTGCCGAACCGTGCTGCCCGTTCGCTGGCGTCGGCGCGCTCGGGGGTGATTCTGGTGCTGGTGCCGTCGCTGTCGAATGCCGTGTTCGCGCCCCTGCTCGACGGGCTGGAAGAGGCGCTTGAGCCGGCCAATTACCAGCTCCTGATCGGCAATACGCGCTACTCGGATGCGCACGAGGAAAAACTGTTCGCCGCCCATCTGCAGTCGAACCCGGACGGCGTTCTGTTCTGCGGCCTGCAGCGCAGCGCCAGCATGGCGGCAATGCTGGACGCGGCGCGCCTGCCCTCGGTGGCGATGATGGATCTGTCGGACCAGCCGGGCCAGCTGTCGGTTGGTTTTTCGCAGGTTGACGCCGGCTACGCGCTCACGCGCCACCTGATCGACAGCGGCCGCAAGCGCATCGCTTTCGCCGGCGCCCAGCTTGACGAACGTACGCTGCGCCGCGCCGACGGCTACCGCAAGGCCGTGCGCGAAGCCGGCCTGCATGATCCGCGTCTGGAACTGATGCTGCCGGCGCCCTCCTCGGTCGCATTTGGCGCCGACATGCTCGACCGTATCCTGGCCGATACGCCCGACTGCGATGCCATCTTCTTCTGCAACGACGACCTGGCCCAGGGCGCCGTGTTCCGCTGCCAGCGGCGCGCCATCGATGTGCCGGGCCAGCTGGCCATTTGCGGCTTCAACGACATTGCCCCCTCGGCCTGGATGCAACCCTCCCTCACCACCGTGGCCACGCCGCGCTATCAGATCGGCTTTGAAGCGGGCATGCTGCTGCGTCAGCTGATCGACGGCAAAACACCGGCCACCACCCGGATCGATCTGGGCTTTACCCTCATGCTGCGCGAAAGCGCCTGAAGAAATATCACTTTACAAAGTCCGGCCCAGCGCTTAAGTTAGCGCTAACAGTGAAATTTTCAGGCGGATGGGCGGAGAATGCAGAAACACTTTGTGGTGATGGGTGTCAGCGGTTGCGGCAAAAGCGAAGTGGGCAGCAGGCTGGCCAGTGTTCTGACCCTGCCGTTCATCGAGGGCGACCAGTTCCATTCGCCGGCCAACGTGGCGCTGATGGCTGCCGGTACCGCGCTGACCGATCCGGACCGCGCGGCCTGGCTCGCTGCGCTGCAGGGCGAACTGCATCGCGCCACCGCCGGGGGCAACGGTGTGGTGCTGGCCTGTTCTTCCCTCAAGCGGCGCTACCGCGACATCCTGCGCGCCGCCGTCCCGGGCCTGTACTTTATCCATCTGAGCGGCGCGCCGGCCTTGATCGCAACACGCCTGCATGCGCGCCGCAATCACTTCATGCCACCGGCGCTGCTGGACAGCCAGCTGCGCGACCTGGAACCGCTGCAATCGGGCGAAGACGGCATCGTGCTGTCGATCGAGCAGTCGCCCCAGCAACTGGTGGATGTGGTGCTGGCCCTGACGCGCGAAGGCACGGCCCAGGCCAGCTTCGGCGTCTAGCCGCTGATCGAATTACCAGGCGCTGCTTGTGCTCTGCCAGGCGGGCAGCGCTTGCATGCGGGCGTACCAGGCCATCAGATTCGGGAAGCGCGCCAGCGGCAGGCGGCCACGCTCGATGTACATCAGCGATGGCGCCAGCGCCAGGTCGGCCAGCGTGACGGACTGGCCGGTGATCCACTGGCGTCCTTCGAGCTGGGCGTCGATCACGGCGCCGAACTGCAGCAGATCGCGCTCGCCGCGCGCCAGTTCGCGCGGGTCCGCTTCGCCCCGGCCCATCATGCCTTTCCAGATGTTTTCAAACGTCAGCACGCCGACCGCCGGCGAGAAGTGCTGGCAAGCCCAGAACATCCAGCGATTCACATCGGCGCGGGCGCGCGGGTCGAGCGGATAGATTTCCTGCTCCGGCGCGCTATCGCACAGGTATTGCATGATCGCGCATGACTCCCACAGGACGAAGTCGCCGTCTTCCAGCACCGGCAGTTTGCCGTTCGGATTGACTTCCTGCAGACGGCGGCGGTCGGCCTCGCTGGCCAGGTCAACGTGGACCAGTTCCAGTTCAATGCCAAGCAGCTGGGCGGCGAGCTGAACCCGGCGTGCATTCGAGGAAAGCGGATTGTGATAGAGGCGCATTTTTTTTGCTCCGATGCTGGTTGAGAAGCCTCCATCATAGAGCGCACCCGCGACAGTTTTTGTCAGGAGTCTTCGACAATGCCCAGTTCACGGCGCCAGCGCACCAGCAGATCGCGCCGCTGCGCCGGATAGCGTTCCGCGCTCGAAGTGGCGTCGGCGATGCGGTCGACGCGGAAGTGGCGAAACGCCGCGCGCAGTTCGCACCAGGCCGCAAGCACGCGCTTGCCCTCGAAGAAAGCCAGCGCGAACGGCCACACCACCCGCTGCGAGGTGGCGCCGGCGCCGTCGCGGTAGCCGATGCTTAACTTGTGTTCGTTGCGGATCGCTTCACGCGCCGGCTGCATGAACGCTTCGCTGGCCGGCGCACTGCCGTCCACCGGCACCACCCACAGGCTGGTGTCGGCCATGGTGTCGCGCAGGTCGCGCGGGGTGGCGGTGGCGATCTTGGCCAGTGCGTTGTTGGCCGCCTGCGCCAGCACGCTGTCGCCCTGGCGCCGCACCCAGCGCGCGCCCAGCACCAGCGCCTCGAGTTCGTCGGCGTCGAACATGAGCGGCGGCAGGAACACGCCGGCGCGCATCATGTAGCCCACACCGGCTTCGCCTTCGACCGGCGCGCCCAGGCCGCACAGGGTCTGGATGTCGCGGTAGATGGTGCGCTCCGACACACCCAGCCGCTCCGCCAGCACGGCG
>DASWMN010000253.1:0-5635 GCA_036399735.1 Telluria sp.
GCCCGGCCACCGTCAAGTTCCTGGGCGGCGATCAGTCGGTGTTCACCGGCACCATCCTGGACTGGGTGTTTGGCCTGTCGCCGGCAACCACCAGCGATGAAGAAACCTACGCGCAGATCGACGCCGAGTACAAGGTCGACCTGGGTCCGCTGAATGTGATCAAGTTCGGCCTGCGTGGCACCGACCATGACCGCAGCAACTTCACCGTGGCGCAAGGTCCGAACTGGGCCAATACCGAACCAGGCACTGCCAACACCAATCCGGCCTGGAACGGCAGCCGTTATCCGTCGGACTTCGGCAAGGATCTGGGCGGCACCTTCCCACGCAATGTATGGGAAATCGACCGCGCCACGCTGCAGGCATGGGGTGATCTGCATTCGAACCGCAGCCTGGACCGCACCTACTACAGCGAGATGTTCGCGCTGAACGAAAAAACCAAGGCAGCCTATGTATCGGGCGACCTGGAAGGCGACGGCTGGAGCGGTAACGTCGGCGTGCGCGTTGTGCGCACCGAAGGCACCTCGAACGGCTACCAGATCGTGCCAAACCAGGTACCTGGCGCAAATCTGCCAGCCTACCCATGGGGCGGTTTCGTGCAGCAGACTTCGATCGAGAACAACCACACCAAGGTTCTGCCTAGCTTCAACCTGAAGCTCGACGTCAACAAGGATGTGGTGGCACGCTTCGGTGTTTCGCGTACCATGTCGCGTCCTGATTTCGGCGCGCTGGGCGGTACCGTCAGCCTGACCGACGAGACCCACAACGGCAATGGCGGCAATGCCAAGCTCAAGCCAGTCATTTCGAACAACATCGATGCGACCGTGCAGTGGTACTTCGCACCGCGCGCGCTGGTATCGGCCGGCCTGTTCTACATGGATCTGCACGACTACGTCGGTTACGGCGTCAGTACCGGCACCTTCATCGACAGCCGTGCTTCGGAGCAGACCGGCCAGCCGGTGTTCGCCCAGTACTCGATCACCTCGCCGGTCAACGTCCGCGCCAGCATCAAGGGCGCTGAATTTGCAGCACAGGTACCGCTGGGCGCCGGTTTCGGCCTCGATGGCAACCTGACGCTGGCTGATTCGCAGCAAGCCTTCGGTTCCTGCCCTGCGACCCAGACCGTCACGTCGCAGGATCCGTGCGACATGCTGGGCGCCTCGAAAGTAACGTCGAACGTTGGCGCCTTCTTCGAGAACGATCGCTGGAATGCACGTGTCGGCTACGCCTGGCGTTCGTCGTACCTGGCAGCCCAGGATCGCGGCACGCCGCTGTACCAGGATGCTGTTGGCCAGTTGTCCCTGTCGTTCAACTACTCGTTCAACAAGAACCTGACCCTGTCGATCAGCGGCCAGAACTTGAATAATCCGATCCTGAAGAACTACGTGTACAACAAGGACCAGCCTTCGCGCTTCTACGCCAACGGCGCGCAGTACTACGCAGGCCTGCGTCTGAAGTACTAAGACCTGACCGCAAGTCTCATCTCACACCCGCCGCGGCCTTTTTTGGCCCTGGCGGGTTTTTTTTATGCCAGAATCCGAGCATGACAACGACAACGATGACGCCCGTCGCCGAATGGCACGACGTGGACGAACAGACTTTTCGCACCATCGAGGCCAGCTACCGGCCGGCCATTTTGCGTGGTTTCGTGCGCCACTGGCCGGCTGTAGCGCTGGGGCAGGGCGCGCCTGAGGACATCTGCAATTATCTGATTGCCTGCGACAGCGGCCACGCGGTCGACGCGCTGCTGGCAGCAGCGCCCGAGAAGGGCCGTCTGTTCTACCAGAGTGACATGAACGGTTTTAATTTCGCGCGCCGCAAGCTGCCTGTCAGCGCGGTGATCGAGCAGCTGGCGCGTTATTCGCAGTTCGCCGCGCCGCCGTCAGTGGCGGTCCAGAGCGCGCCTGTCGACGACTGCCTGCCGCGCTTTGCACAGGAAAACGTGCTGCCGCTGCTGGACCCGGCGGTGCGCCCGCGCATCTGGCTGGGCAATACCATCACCACGCCCGCGCACTTCGACGAGTCGAACAATATCGCCTGCGTGGTGGCGGGCAAGCGCCGTTTTACCTTGTTCCCGCCTGAGCAGGTGGGCAATCTTTATATCGGTCCGCTCGATTTTGCCCCCACGCCCACGCCAATCAGCATGGTTGATTTCAGCGCACCCGATTTCGCGCGCTTTCCGCGCTTTCGCGAAGCGCTGGCGCATGCACTGGTGGCGGATCTGGCACCCGGTGACGCGCTCTATATTCCCACCCTGTGGTGGCACCATGTGCAGTCGACGGGTATTCTGAATATTCTCGTCAACTACTGGTGGCGCACATCGACCGGGCCCAGTCCGTTCGAGTCGCTGGTGAGCTGCATGCAGAATCTGCGCGAGCTGCCGCCCGAGCAGCGCACTGCCTGGGCGGCGATGTTTGCGCATTATGTGTTTGACGGCGCGGTCGATCCGGGCGCGCATATTCCCGCGCATAAGCGCGGGGTGCTGGCGAAGGCCAGACCTGGCTGACAGTACCTAGACAGTACCTATAAGGCAGCTTATTTCGGGCGCGGGCGGCGCAGCGCCCGGTCCGGCTGCGACAGGCGGCCCGCGCGCAGTTCGGACACCGCCTTGCCGACGGCGCGTGCGACATTTCTGACCTCTTCCTGGAAGTCGGTATCGGCGTCGAGCACTTCGTGGCTCTCGGCGTAGGATTCGTAGTAGCCGACAAAGCGGTCCAGTTTCGCGAAGCTGCCCGAGTCGACCAATCCCATCCAGTCCAGCCAGTCGGTCAGAGCGCGCCGCGTCATTTCAATGCCGGCCACGTCGCCATGCACCACAACGCCGTAGGCGCGGTCGGCCAGATGCTTGGGGTAGTCCCAGCCCGCCAGTTCCAGTGCCTTGGCCTCCTCCGGCTTTTTGCCATGAGTTGACGTGGGATCGGGATTGCCGCCGTCGGCGCACACCAGACGGTCGATCATCAGCTTGAGCACGGCCGGGGTCTGGTACCAGTACACTGGCGTCAGAATGATGACGCCATGCGCGGACACCCATTTTTCGTAGATCTCGTTCATCCAGTCATTGGTCTGGCGCAGCGAGTGATTCGGGTAGCAGCTGCAGGGCCAGTGGCACAGCGGCATGGCGGTCGAGACGCAGGCCTTGCAGGGATGGATGTGGCGGTCGTAGTCGGAGGTCAGCAGCGACAGGTCGAGCAGGTCAACCTCGATACCATCGGCCTCCAGTACTTCCTTTGCCCACAGCGTCATGCGGTGGGTCTTGGAGATTTCGCCGGGACAGCTGCCATCGTTACGCGCGGAGCCGTTAATGAGCAGAACGCGTGACCTTGTTGACGGCAGTTTCTGGTGCGCCTCGGCCGCCAGCAGCCGGTCATGGGCTGCTTTCCAGTCGGTCGACAGCTGGTAGTCGGGGTCCTTGAAACCGGCGCCCGCGCGCACCGTTGTTGGCGCCTTGTGCGAGGCCGCGTAGTTCTCCCACGCGGTCTGCTCGACCTGGTCGAGGGCCCCGCGCACCGCCTCGAAGGCCGGGTCCATGAATGAGCGGGAAAACACGAGATGGAACTCGTCACGTTCCAGTTTGGCGGGCGCCTGGCCCTTGCGTGCTGCGCTCATGGTCTGGCCTTTCGGGTTGGTCCGGCCAGTATGGAAGAGAATTCCCGATTGAAATGTTCGGTGCTTAACAGATTCAGAAAAGAAAAAAGCGCTTGCCGACGGAAGTCAGCAAGCGCCTTGTTGATCCGCCGGCGGGATCAGTTGGTCTTCGGTGCAGGCGTGCCCATCGGGCCGTTCACGTACATGATCCAGTAGCGTGCCAGGTCGCCCACGGTATCGGACGTGCCTTTCAGACTGTTGAAGACCTTGAGCGCATCGGCCTTGCGCCCGGCCAGGGCGTACGCTTCACCGAGGCGCAGCTGGGATTCCTTCTCGTTCTTCAGGCCACCCTTGGCAATCCCCTTTTCCATCAGAGCGATACCTTTGTCGAACTGGTCCATCGTGACGTAGGTGAAGCCCAGGTTCACCAGCGGCAGGCCGGTCTTGGCCTTCTGCGCACCGGCTTCGCCCGCATCGATGGACTTGGCATCATCGGCGGCGTTCTTGTTCACGCGGTCACGCAGCGCCTTGTGCTTGGCGGCGTCGCTGCCCTGGCCCAGCACGTTGGTCGAGTAGCCTTTGTCGACCACTTTTTTCGCTTCGGCGAACGATGCGGCCAGCAGCGCGCGCTCGGCGTATTCGACATACTGGTCGGCCGACATTTCGGTCGTGGCGACCGATTGCAGACGGTAGTAGTCGATCTGCACGCGGTCGTTAAAGCCTGGCTTGTTCTGCAGGCGGCGCAGCATGTCGGACCAGAATTCCGGGGTCGGGTAGTAGGTCACCAGCTTTTCCATGACCTTGGCGTAGCCCTCCTTGTCTTTCGACTTTTCGTGCACGCCGGCCAGCAGACGCAGATCTTCTTCAGCTGGTGCTTTGCCGGCTGCTTCTGCCGCGCCAATCGACTTGTCCAGTTCCGTTTTCGCGGTGGTCAGGTCGCCGCCGAAGAAGTAGGCGCGGTTGAGCGAGACGGTCACGCGTTCCGGCGTGGCGCTGTCTTTCTGATAGCGCTTGTACCATTCAATCGCCTTTGGATAGTTCTTGGCGGTGTAGTAGGAGTTGGCCAGGGTGATGGTGAAGTCTTCCATTTCCTTTTTCTCGAGGAAGCCGGAGTTGATGGTCGACTCGAGCGACTCGGCCACCATTTTTTCATTGTTCGACGCGTAGCCGAGGGCCACCTTCATGCGGCCGATGACATAGTTTTCGTATGGCGTGTGATTCGGTATTGCTTCGGCGGCGGTAATGGCAGCCTGCACTTCATCGAATTTTTTCGCGGCGATCATTTCCTTGATCTTGGTCGGCTCGATCAGCTTGTACATCTCCGGACGGATCTGCTCTTCCTTCTTCGGGGCGGCAGCGGGCGCTGCGGCCTTGTCTTGCGCGTGCGCGCTGGTGAGGAGGACAGGCGCGGCATTGAGGCCGATGGCGGCCAACAGCAGGCTGATGCGGGCGAGACGGAACTGGGACATGGACAATCCTTTAAAAGTCATTGCGACAGAGAGCTGCCAACGCGCGGTCGACAGCTGCCTGTCCGGCAGTGAACATGTTATTCGGCAACATAGATACCCGGCAGCATGCGCTGGCGGGACGAAGGGCATATTGTCACATAAACGACAAATGCACGTCCTGCTTTCAATGCATATTGGTAACTGGATGTAAGAAGGCCGCGCCCTCGGCATTGAACAGGTGGCTGCGCTGGGGCAGCAACTGGACGCCCAGCAGGCTGCCGGGGGCCGGTGGTGCGCTGTCCGGCGCCAGCTTGACGGCGATCAGGGTCGGGTCGCCCTGCATGCTGCCGTAGGCGACAGTCTGGTCGCCCAGGTATTCGGCGTGCGCGACCACCAGGCTGATGGTGTCGCCCGCGGCCATGTGCTCCGGCCGTACGCCAAGCGTGACCTTGTCGCCGATGCGCGCGTTGCCGGCATCGACTTCGGGCGCGAACATGGCGCCGTCGGGCAGGCGCACGACAATGCGGCTGCCAACCACTTGCGCCACTTCGGCCGGGATGAAGTTCATTTTCGGCGCACCCAGGAAACCGGCCACGAACAGATTG
>DASWMN010000254.1:0-13500 GCA_036399735.1 Telluria sp.
AAGCAGCAGCATAAGGGCGCCGACCAGCACTTCCTCGACCGCCTCGATGCGATGGAAGCCGCCTTGCAGCAAGGTTCGCTCGGCAGCGCCGCCGAACTCGACAAGTCGCTGAAGGAAAGCAAGGACAAGGGTGTGCGCCTCACCCCGGCCCAGCTCGATCGCCTGAACCATGTGCGTGCCGAGCTCAAGCGCCTGTCCGACTGGGCGCGCTGGGGCGGCAACGTCTCGCGCGAGGAACTGATCAAAGCGGTTGAGCAGCTGGCCACGCAAAAGCTGGCCATGAGCGAACTGGCCAAAAAAGTCGGCAGCATGCGCGAACGCTGGAAAGCGCTCGACACCTTGTCCGGCGCCGCCCCCAAAAGCCTGTGGGAGCGTTTCGATGCCGCCTGCAGTGCGGCCTATGCGCCGGCTGCGGCGCACTTCAAGCATCTGGCCGACGAGCGCCATGCCAACGCCGCCAAGGCCGACCTGCTGATCGCCGAAGCGGTGGCCGAAACGGCCAAGCTGGCCGACGGCACCGTGGACTGGAAGCACATGGCCGGTACCGTGCAGCGCCTGCGCCTGGGCTGGAGCCACCTCGGTGCGATCGACCGCAAGGATAAAAAGCGCCTCGACCAGGCCTTTACCGACGCGCTCAATGTGATGCAGGCGCCACTGGAACAGCAGCGCAAGGGCGAGGTCGCGGTGCGAGAAGAGCTGATCGCCAAGGTCGCCGCCCTCAATCCGGCCGAGCGCCACACCCTCGACACCCTCAAGTCCCTGCAGGAGCAATGGCAGGAGCATGCGCGTGCCTTGCCGCTCGAACGCAAGTCCGAGCAGGCGCTGTGGCAGCGTTTTCGCGCCGCTTGCGACGCTGTCTTCGCCAAGCGCAAGGAAAGCGCGCACGCGGCTGACGCCGAACGGCGCGGCCACCAGCAGGCCAAGGAAGCGCTGTGCGAACGACTCGAGAAAGCTGCCGCCGACGCCGACGCCGCATCGGCCGGCAAGCTGCTGCGCGAGGCGGCAGCCGAATGGCATGCCATCGGCCCGGTCCCGCGCGCCAACGAAGCGCGCATCGACAAACGCTATCAAAGTGCCGTGGCGGGGCTGCAGCACCATCTCGATACCGCCAAGCGCAATGCCAGCCGGGCCCAGGCAACAGCCTTGCGCGACAAGCTGCACCTGTGCCAGTCGCTCGAGGCGCAGCTGGCCGCGCCTGGCGCCGATCCTGCCGCCACCGACTGGAACGCGCAATGGGCCGCGCTGCCTGCCGTCAGCCCCGAATACGACAAGGCGCTGCATGCGCGTCTGCTGGCCGGCCTGGCCGCCATTGACAACGGCCGCGCAGCGTACGCCGCCAAGCTCGAATCGAACCGCGCCGCGCTGCTGCACGAAGTGCTGCGCCTTGAAATTGGGGCCGGCATCGACAGCGGCAGCCAATTCGCGCGCGAACGCCTCAAGCTGCAGGTGGAAACGTTGCAGTCCTCGCTCAAGTCGGGCCAGAAGCCGGCCGGCGCGGCAACCCAGTTCCTGCAGCTGTGCAGTCTGCCGGCCCTGGCGGACGAGCGTACCGCCAGCCGCATCGAACACCTGTTTGCGCGCGTGACGAAAGACGGCAAATGAGCCTGGTGCGGGTGCAGGCGGCCGACTTCGATCTGAACGCCGAGCTGGCGGCGCTGCGCGGCCAGGATGCGCGCATCGGCGCCGTGGTCAGCTTTGTCGGCACTGTGCGCGACATGAACGATGGCGCCAGCGTGGCCGAAATGGAGCTCGAACACTATCCGGGCATGACCGAGCAATCGATCGCGCAGATTGTCGGGCAGGCAGAGCAGCGCTGGCCGCTGTTCGGCGCCGTGGTGATTCACCGCGTCGGCCCGCTCAAGCCGCTCGAGCAGATCGTGCTGGTGGCGTGCAGCGCCGCCCATCGCGGCGAAGCCTTTGCCGCCTGCGAATTCATCATCGATTACCTCAAGACCGAGGCGCCGTTCTGGAAGAAGGAACAAACGCCCGAGGGCGCGCGCTGGGTCGATGCCCGCACAAGCGACGATCAGGCGCTGGCCAAGTGGGCGGCGAAAGGGGCAAGGCCGTGAATTTTGTCGCTGTCGGCCTGGGCGCGGCGCTCGGTGCGTGGCTGCGCTGGGGTTTGAGCCTGTGGTTGGCTGGCGCCCACGCCACACTGCAGGCGGGGACCATGGCCGCCAATCTGGGCGGCGGCTACCTGATCGGGATCGCGCTCGGCTTTTTCGCCAGCTATCCGCATATCGCGCCCGAATGGCGCCTGTTTGCGATCACCGGTTTTCTGGGCGGGCTCACCACGTTTTCGACCTTTTCGGGCGAGGCCATGGTTTTGCTCCAGCGTGGAGAATATGGCTGGGCGCTGGCGCATTCGGCGCTGCACCTGGTCGGATCGGTTTCCTGTTGTATCGCCGGCTATGCCAGCTGGCGCGCTCTGTCGTCGTAAGTCCTTCCATCTCTAAAGGAGAATCGCATGTCCAAGCAACTGTCGCCGCGGCCTACCGCAGCGTTTGTCGGCGCGTCCTGGCTGGCCCTGATTGTCGGCAGCTGCACCTATCTGATCGGTCTGTGGAACGCCCAGATGCAGCTGAACGAACAGGGGTACTACTTCACCTTGCTGATGTACGGGCTGTTTTCCGCGGTCTCGCTGCAAAAATCGGTGCGCGACAGGCTCGAAGGCATCAAGGTCACCGGCATCTACTACGGCATGTGCTGGTTTTCGCTGCTGATGGCGGTGCTGCTGCTGACAGTGGGACTGTGGAACGCCACCATCACCTCGAGCGAGAAGGGCTTTTTTGCGATGTCGTTCCTGCTCAGTCTGTTTGCCGCGGTCGCGGTGCAGAAGAACGTGCGCGACATCGCCCAGGCGGACGATAGCAACGGCGTGGGCGCCTTCGTCAAGGACTGAGCTGGCGGGTCCAGAGACTGCACTGCAGACAGAATGGCGCCGTTTGGCGCCATTTTCTTTTATATTCTGTTAACACGCGTGCTTCTTGAAAAGGCGCTGGCCGTCCCAATCTTCCTTGTAACTTAGCAATTACTCATTTGGGAGCTTTACCATGCGCCAAGACAAAATCACCACCAAACTGCAGGAAGCGCTGTCCGACGCGCAAAGCCTTGCAGTGGGCGGCGACAACCAGTACATCGAACCGGTACACCTGTTGCTCGCCTTGCTCAACCAGGACGACGCGGGCGCCCGCTCGCTGCTGCAGCGGGCCGGCGTCAATGTGGGCGGACTGACCACCAGCATCAAGAATGCGCTCGAACGGCTGCCGAAGGTATCCGGCCACGGCGGCGAAACCCAGGTCGGGCGCGAGCTGATGAGCGTGCTCAACATGGCCGACCGCGAAGCGCAAAAGCGGGGCGACCAGTTCATCTCCAGTGAAATGGTGCTGCTCGCGCTGACCGAGGACAAATCCGAAGCCGGCAAGCTGGCGCGCGAAAGTGGCCTGACGCGCAAGTCGCTGGAATCGGCGATTCAGGCAGTGCGCGGCGGTGAATCGGTCAATTCGGCCGAATCCGAAGGCCAGCGCGAGGCGCTGAAAAAGTACACGCTCGACCTGACCGAGCGCGCCCGCATGGGCAAGCTCGATCCGGTGATCGGGCGCGACGATGAAATCCGCCGCGCCATCCAGGTGCTGCAGCGCCGCACCAAGAACAATCCCGTGCTGATCGGCGAGCCGGGCGTGGGCAAGACCGCCATCGTCGAAGGTCTGGCGCAGCGCATCGTCAACAACGAAGTGCCTGATTCGCTCAAGGGCAAGCGCGTGCTCTCGCTTGACATGGCGGCACTGGTGGCAGGCGCCAAATTCCGCGGCGAGTTCGAGGAACGGCTGAAAGCCGTGCTCAAGGAACTGGCCCAGGATGAAGGCCAGACCATTGTCTTCATCGACGAAATGCACACCATGGTTGGCGCCGGCAAGGCCGACGGTGCGATGGACGCCGGGAACATGCTCAAGCCTGCTCTGGCGCGCGGTGAACTGCACTGCGTGGGCGCCACCACGCTCGACGAATACCGCAAATACATCGAGAAGGATGCCGCGCTCGAGCGGCGCTTCCAGAAAATTCTGGTTGACGAGCCGAGCGTGGAGGCGACCATCGCCATCCTGCGCGGCCTGCAGGACAAGTACGAACTGCACCACAAGGTCGAGATCACCGACGCGGCCATCATCGCGGCGGCCGAACTGTCGCACCGCTACATTACCGATCGCTTCCTGCCCGACAAGGCGATTGACCTGATCGACGAAGCCGCTTCCAAGATCAAGATCGAGATCGATTCCAAGCCCGAGGTCATGGACAAGCTGGAACGGCGCATCATCCAGCTGAAAATCGAGAAGGAAGCCGTCAAGAAGGAAAAGGACGAGGCTTCGCGCCGCCGCCTGGACCTGATCGACGAAGAGATCGCCCGCCTGGAACGCGAGTACAACGACTTCGAGGAAGTGCTCAAGTCCGAGAAGGCGATGGTGCAGGGGACCACCCACATCAAGGAAGAGATCGAGCGCATTCGCCATGAAATGGACGAGGCCACGCGCGCCAGCAACTGGCAGAAGGTGTCCGAGCTCCAGTACGGCCGTCTGCCCGAACTGGAAGCGCAGCTGAAAAGCGCCGAATCGGATGCCGCGCGCCAGGATAGCGGCGCCCAGCCCAAGCTGCTGCGCACCCAGGTTGGCGCCGAGGAAATCGCCGAAGTGGTGTCGCGCGCGACCGGCATTCCCGTGTCGCGCATGATGCAGGGCGAGCGTGACAAGCTGCTGCATATCGAAGAGAAGCTGCACGAACGCGTGGTGGGGCAGGACGAGGCGATTGTCGCCGTGGCCGACGCGATCCGCCGCTCGCGCGCCGGTCTGGCGGACCCGAACCGGCCGTATGGCTCGTTCATGTTCCTGGGCCCGACCGGTGTCGGCAAGACGGAGCTGTGCAAGGCGCTGGCCAATTTCCTGTTCGATACCGAGGAATCGATGATCCGCATCGACATGAGTGAATTCATGGAGAAGCATTCGGTCGCCCGTCTGATCGGGGCGCCGCCGGGCTACGTTGGCTACGATGAAGGCGGTTATCTGACCGAGGCGGTGCGGCGCAAGCCTTACAGCGTGATCCTGCTCGACGAAGTGGAGAAGGCCCACAGCGACGTGTTCAACGTGCTGCTGCAGGTGCTCGACGATGGCCGCATGACGGACGGGCAGGGGCGCACGGTCGACTTCAAGAACACCGTGATCGTGATGACCTCCAATCTCGGTTCGCACAAGATCCAGTCGATGGACAGCGACGACCCGGGCGTGGTCAAGCTGGCCGTGATGGCGGAGGTGCGTTCGCACTTCCGGCCCGAGTTCATCAACCGTATCGACGAGATCGTGGTGTTCCACGCGCTCGACGAGAAGAACATCGGCGCGATCGCCAAGATCCAGCTCAAGCACCTGGAGCAGCGCCTGGCCAAGATGGAGATGACGCTCGATATCAACGACGCGGCCCTGCAGAAAATCGCCGAAGCGGGCTACGATCCGGTGTATGGCGCACGGCCGCTGAAACGGGCGATCCAGCAGCAGATCGAAAATCCGCTGTCCAAGCTGATCTTGTCAGGCAAGTTCGGACCAAAGGATACGATTCCGGTCCGTGTCGATCACGGCAACCTGGTGTTCGAGGAAAAGGGCGCCCCAGTCGCGCTTGACAAGGCTTGATGCCCCACGCCCAGCCCTCGCCCAGGCGAGGGCTGGGCTGCTTGTTTATTTCGGCTCACCCAGCACCCGGCGCAAATCCGGTATGCGCGGCCCCACCTCCTGAATTGCCGCCGCCAGCCGTTCACGGGTCACGCCGAAGGCCTTGGTCCAGTAAGCCAGCTCGGCCTCCACCAGCACATTAATCCGGTCATAGTCCTGCGGACCCGGTTCCAGTACGCTTTCCGACACGGTATTCTCCTCAGCCACAAAAAAGCTCAGCCTCGCACGGCCTGCGGTCAGGGTCGGTTCGCTGACGCACCGTGTCCGTGCAGGCGCGTTTTAATCCGCTTAGAATTGTCATTACCTTATCCTTCCTGGAAGCTCACCATGACTTTTGCCACCACCGACCTGTGCGACGACCATCCTCAACTGCTCGACGACGGCCGCCTCGCCGTGCTGCCACCGGTGTTCCAGCACTACGGCCAGCAGCGCAGCTTTTCCGGTCGCGTGACCACACTGAAGGTATTCGAAGACAACGCCCTCGTGCGTTCAACGCTGGAAGCGCCCGGCAACGGCAATGTGCTGGTGATCGACGGCGGCGCCAGCATGCGCCGCGCGCTGGTCGGCGGTCAGCTGGCCCTGCTGGCCCAGGACAATGGCTGGGCCGGCATCGTGGTCGACGGCTGCGTGCGCGACAGCGACGAAATCAATGCCTGCGAGATCGGCGTGCGCGCCCTTGGCGTACATCCGCAAAAAAGCGCCAAGAAGGCGGCCGGCGAGCGCAACGTACGCGTTGCCATCGGCGGTGTATTCGTCAGCCCGGGCGACTGGCTGTACGCCGATGCCGACGGCATTCTGATCGCGCAGCAGAAGCTCGCCTGAGCCTGGCTGTCGACGCGGCAGCAGGCGGTTTTTCATCAGACGCGCTGCCGATTTCACATGGTGAAAAGGCTCGCGCCGCCACTTCCTCTCAGCCTTTCAACTTGAGAAATTCCTTTTCGCATCGCGAAAAATTTTTTTTAACTGATTGAATATCAAGACATATATTTTAGTTATGTGTCTTATATAAGACCATTGTTGCGCTGCGCAAAACGGCCTATGATGGAGTGAACGGATTTCACTTCTCACTCAGTTTTGAATAGGAGAACACCATGGCGACGCGTGAAGAGCAAGTAGCAGCCCTGCAACACGATTGGGACAGCAACCCGCGCTGGCAGGGCGTGTCGCGCACCTACAGCGCCGCTGACGTGGTGCGTTTGCGTGGCTCGCTGGCCATCGAGCATACGCTGGCCAGGCGCGGCGCCGACAAGCTGTGGGACCTGCTCCATCGCGAACCCTTCGTCAACGCTCTTGGCGCGATGACCGGCAACCAGGCCATGCAGCAAGTCAAAGCCGGCCTGAAAGCGATTTACCTGTCGGGCTGGCAAGTTGCCGGCGACGCCAATGTGGCTGGCGAAATGTACCCCGACCAGTCCCTGTATCCGGCCAACTCGGTGCCGCTGCTGGTTCGCCGTATCAACAACACTTTCCAGCGCGCCGACCAGATTCAATGGTCGGAGGGCAAGGACGATATCGATTACTTCGCGCCCATCGTGGCAGACGCCGAAGCCGGCTTCGGCGGCGCGCTCAACGCCTACGAGCTGATGAAGTCGATGATAGACGCCGGCGCGGCGGGCGTGCACTTCGAAGATCAACTGGCGTCGGTCAAGAAATGCGGTCACATGGGCGGCAAGGTGCTGGTGCCATCGCGCGAAGCGGTGGAAAAGCTGACGGCCGCGCGGCTGGCCGCCGACGTCATGGGCACGCCGACCCTGGTCATCGCCCGCACCGACGCCGAGGCGGCCGACCTGCTGACCTCGGACGTGGACGAGAACGACCGTCCCTTCTGCACCGGCGAGCGCACGGTGGAAGGCTTCTACAAGGTCCGCCCCGGCATCGAGCAAGCCATTTCGCGCGCCCTGGCCTATGCGCCGTTCGCCGATCTGGTATGGTGCGAAACGGGCAAACCGGATCTGGCCTTCGCCAAGCGCTTCGCCGAAGCCGTGCACGCCAAGTTCCCGGGCAAAATGCTGGCGTACAACTGCTCGCCATCGTTCAACTGGAAAAAAAACCTGGACGACGCCACCATTGCCAAGTTTCAGAAGGAACTGGGCGCAATGGGCTACAAATTCCAGTTCATCACCCTGGCCGGCTTCCATGCCCTTAACTATGGCATGTTCAATCTGGCCCACGGCTACGCCCGGCGCCAGATGACGGCCTTCGTGGAATTGCAGGAAGCGGAATTCGCGGCCGCCGACAAAGGTTTTACCGCTGTGAAACACCAGCGCGAAGTCGGCACCGGCTACTTCGATGCGGTCACCCAGACCATTCAGCAGAATCAGAGTTCGACCACGGCACTCCATGGCTCGACCGAAGATGCGCAATTCTTCGACGAGAAGAAGGTTGCGTAAATAATATTTACGCTTCACCCTGAAAGCCGCGCCGGCCATAAGCCGGGCGCGGCTTTTTTGCGTCGATTTTCCGGATCTAGTGGATAATGACGCTTATAACGCTGTCATCACCTTATTTCATTGGAATTCCCTTATGTTGAGCTACCGCCACGCCTTTCACGCGGGCAATCACGCCGACGTCCTCAAGCATTTCGTGCAAATTCAATTGCTCGAGTACATGAACCAGAAGGACACTGCCTACACCTACATCGACACCCATTCGGGCGCCGGCGTCTACGCCCTCGATGGTGGCTATGCCTCCAAGAACGCCGAATACGAAACCGGCATCGGGCCCTTGTGGGAGCGGAAAGACGTGCCCAAAGGGCTGGACCAGTACCTGGCCCTGGTCAAGGACATGAACCCGAGCGGCAAGATGCGCTATTACCCGGGCTCGCCTTACGTGGCCGACAAGGTCGCGCGCGAGCAGGACCGGCTGCGCCTGTTCGAGCTGCATCCGGCCGACAGCAAGATCCTGGCCGACAATTTCCGCAAGGTCGAGGCGCATGCGGCCGAACAGGGCCAGCGGCCTGCCGCCCGTGGCCGGCGCGTGCTGATCGAACGCGGCGACGGTTTCCACGCGCTCAAAACCTTGCTGCCGCCGCCATCGCGCCGCGCGCTGGTGCTGATCGACCCGCCGTATGAAGACAAGCAGGATTACCGCAAGGTGCGTGATGCGCTCGACGAGGCGCTCGGGCGTTTCCCGGCCGGCATGTTCGCCGTCTGGTATCCGGTGCTGCAGCGCATGGAATCGCGCCAGTTCGCCGACAAGCTCAAACGTTTGCCGGCCAAGGAGTGGCTCAACGTCACGCTCACCATCACCACCCCGGGGCCCGATGGTTTCGGCCTGCACAGCAGCGGCATGTTCATTCTCAACCCGCCGTACACGCTCGAGCCGATGCTGCGCCAGGTGATGCCTTACCTGGTGCAGGTGCTGGGCAAGGATGCCGGCGCGACCTTCGTGATTGAAAAGGGCACGCAGGTGACGGGCGCCGCTGGTGCGCGCGCGGTCAATGGCGCGCCGCGTATGCCGGTGGGTAACGCCCGCCGTGCCAGTCCGACCTCCGGCACCGGCAGCTTGCGTCTGCCTGGCCAGGCGCCGGCAGGCACGCCCGTGCCGGCTGGGCAGCGACCTGCAGCAGGCGCGGCGGGCCAGCGTCCGGCGGCCGGCACCGGTGGACGCAGCGCGCGCCCCGCCACGCCGCGTCCTGCCGGTGGTGGCGGCAAAACCGGTCCCCGCCGACCTTGAGGTATTACAGAATTAGTTATCGCACGTTTTCGGATTGTTTTACATGCTCACAGAAGTAGCTAGCGAAGTCACGCTGCCGACCGACGATTTTTTCCTTGCCCGTCAACCCATACTGGGGCGCAACCAGCGCCTGGTGGCCTACGAACTGCTGTTTCGTAGCGCTGACGCGCCCGAGGCGAATGTGGTCGATCATGCAGCCGCCACGGCGGCTGTGATTTCGCACGCCTCGCAACTGGGCATGCAGCGGGTGGTGGGCGAGCGTCTGGCCTTCGTGAATGTCGACGACATCGTGCTGATGAGCGACTTCGTGCGCTTTCTGCCGCACGACAAGGTCATTCTTGAAATCCTGGAAACCGTCAAAGCCACGCCTGAACTGATCGCGCGCGTTGCCGAGCTCAAAGCTTTCGGCTTCAAATTCGCGCTGGACGACGTGGTGGCCCAGTCCGACGACGTGATCAAACTGACCGCGCTGGTGGACGTGATCAAGATCGATGTGCAGGCGGTGCGCCCGGGCGGCCTGGCGGCGCTGGTGGACTCCTTCAGGGGCCTTGGCAAGAAACTGCTGGCGGAAAAGGTCGAGACCGTGGACGAGTTCGACGCTTGCATGGGACTTGGCTTCGAATACTTCCAGGGCTATTATTTTGCCCGTCCCGCCATCCTGAGCGGAAAAAAGATCGCCCCCTCGGAACTGGTGATTCTGAATCTGCTGCAGCTGATCCGCAGCGATGCCGATAATCACGAAATCGCCACCTCCATCAAGCGCGATCCCCTGATCAGCCTGAATCTGCTGCGCCTGGTGAATACCCCCGCGGCGGGCGCGCGCCGCCATATCGATTCGCTGGCCGAGGCCTTGGTCGTGCTGGGGCGCGAACAGTTGCAGCGCTGGTTGCAGATTTTGCTGTATGCCACGCCGGGCGCCAACGTCGAATTCAATTCGCCGCTGCTGCAAATGGCCACCACGCGCGGCAAGCTGATGGAGCTGATGGCGCGCCGCATGCAGAACATGCAGGGGCCGTGCGCCGAAGCCGGCTTTACAGTTGGCATCATGTCGCTGATGGATGCCTTGTTCTCGATGTCAATGGCCGACATTCTCGAGAGCGTGGCGGTGGCGCCGGAAGTGAAGGCGGCGCTGCTCGAGCGTGAAGGCCATCTGGGCGAGATGCTCAGGATTGTCGAGCTGGTCGAAAACCCGAAACGCGGCGCGCAACTGAGCAAGTCGCTCAAGGCGGTCGGCCTGACAGTCAAGGAAATGCGCGAGATCGAGCTCGAAGCGTTCAGCTGGGTCAATGAAATGGCCAAGGAAGTCGCGTGAAGATCGCCGCTGATCACGACGTCGACACGGCCGAGCAGATCATCGGCTTTGTGTGCGGGGCCTTGCTTGGTCTGGCGGTGGCGCTGGCCGTCGTGCTGCGGGCCGGACCGTTTCAGCCGCCGTCAGCGTGCTGATCTTTATTGGCTTGATGGGCGGCTGCGGAGCAGGCGCGCTGTTTGGCGGCGACCGTTTCTGGCTCGCGTTGTTCAGCCGCCGCTGAGCGCGGCGCCGAAGCCGCACCTTTTTCTACTGCCCCAACAATAAAAACACAGTCGGCTTCTTGTGGAAATCCGGCGCCTTGCCCGAGGCCAGCTGCGCCTTCCAGCGCGCCCCGTTCTGGGTGCGGATCGATTCGGTCGGCAAGCTCAGGTCGGTGGCCACGCAGATCAGCGTGCCTGGCTGGCATGCGCCCACCAGCGCGTCGAGCATGGCGCCGTTGCGGTAGGGTGTTTCAATCAGCAACTGGGTCTGCTTTTCGGTGCGCGAGCGCGCTTCCAGGTCCTTGATGCGCTTGCTGCGCTGGGTAGCGTCGGTCGGCAGATAGCCATTGAAGGCAAAGCTCTGGCCGTTGAGCCCGCTTGCCATGACCGCCAGCAGCAGCGAGGACGGCCCCACCAGCGGCTTGACGGTAATGCCGTGCTGATGCGCCAGGCGCACCAGGTCGGCGCCGGGGTCGGCCACCGCCGGCACGCCCGCTTCCGATACCAGGCCGGCATCGCGCCCGGCCAGCAAGGGTTCGAGCAAGCCCTGCAGTGCTTGCGCTGGCGTGTTCACATTCAGTTCTGCAATTTCGATTTCCTGCAGCGGGCGCGCCAGCGGATGGCCGATCGCAATCAGTTTCAGGAAGCCGCGCGCGGTCTTGGCGTTCTCGGCCACAAAGTAGTCGAGGCGGGCCGTGATGGCCTGCACCTGCTCGGGAATGATGTGCGACAGGGCGCCAGGGACGGCGTCGGTGCCGCCCAGGGTGTTGGGAATCAGATAAAGGGTGCCGGGCATAGAAGTGTTAGTTGCAAAAGAAAGTGAAGCCGGCCTTGCGCAGCATGCCGGTCAGGGCGATGAGGGGCAGGCCGGTGAGGGCGGTCGGGTCGCTGCTGTCGATGTTGTCCAGTATGGCAATCCCGAGCCCTTCGTTTTTGGCACTGCCGGCGCAATCGTAAGGTTGCTCGATGCGCAAGTAAGCGTCCAGTTCGGCATCGGGCAGGTCGCGAAAGCGCACGAAGGTCTGGATGTTTTCCAGCTGAACGGTGGGCGCCGGCGTGGCGCGGCTGTCCCACAGGCACAGTGCGGTATGAAAGATCACGCGCCGGCCGCGCATGGTTTGCAACTGGGCCAGGGCATTGGCGTGGTTGCCCGGCTTGCCGATCTGGGCGCCGTCCAGCGTGGCGACCTGGTCCGAGCCAATCACCACGGCGCCCGGGGCGCGGACGGCAACCGCCTCGGCCTTGGCACGGGCCAGGCGCAGCGCGGTGGTTTCCGGCGCCTCGCCAGGCAAGGCGCTTTCATCGATGTCCGGCAGCATGACCTCGAAAGGCAGGCGCAGGCGCTCCAGCAATGCGCGCCGGTACACCGAACTCGATGCAAGAATCAGACGCACGGGCGGGGAAGTTGGTATCATTGCGGCCTTGGGAATGAAAAAACACCGTAAGTCTTTGACTCCACAGCGATAAGCCTGTTATTATCGCAGGTTTTCCGGGGAAAATTCCTGAAATGAGTGCTTTTGTCATCGACGCTTTTGAATTTTGTCGAAGCAACGGCCATCGCGAGGGCGTCACGCCTGTCGCTGAAATGAGCCGGTTAAACAAGGATTGTGCAGACCATTCAGGCGCCATCGCCTGGAGCGTCGACGGCACGACCAGCAAGCAGGGCTATCCGCAAATCACGCTGTCGGTCTCCGGCACCGTGCAGCTGGTATGCCAGCGTTGCCTGACTCCGTATGCTTTTGAAATGGATTCGTCCACCGTGCTGATGCTCGGCAAGGACGATGAGCACGCCGACGAGATCGAAGAAGTTCTCGACGACGAAAGCATTGACGTGATTGTCGGCAGCCGCAACTGCGATATCCGCGACCTGATCGAGGACGAGGCGCTGCTGGCCTTGCCGCAGGTACCGAAACATGAAGTTTGTCCGGACAACAAATTGTTGGACGTGCTGAACAGCGAGAAGCCTTCGCCGTTCGCCGCCCTCAAGAACGTCAAGCCGGGGTAGGGCGCAGCACAGAATTAGCAGCAGGTAAAGAACGTGTCAAACGCGTGCAGTCGTCGAGTATGGCATTGGGCAGTAAAGGTAAGACAGCATTAAATGTCGGCAAGAAATATTTGCCGCTGGGATACTCGATTCGCATGTATTTGCCAGTCGAATGTGTTAGAATTTTAGAACTTATGTATTAGGAGTCATCATGGCAGTTCAGCAGAATAAGAAGTCCCCATCCAAGCGCGGTATGCACCGCTCGCACGACTTCCTGGTCGCGCCGCAACTGGGTATCGAGCCAACCACCGGTGAAACGCACCTGCGTCACCACATCAGCCCGAACGGTTTCTACCGTGGTCGTAAAGTACTCAAGACCAAAAACGACGAGTAATCGACGTTTTACTTCTGAGTAAGATGAAAGCGGTGCTACGTAATTTACTGCGTCGCGCCGCTTTTTCTGTTTCTTCGGCTGCAAACCACCTTTGCACACCGTCATTTCGATTGACACAGACTCTGGCTGGCATTCGCCAACTTACAGAGCGCATACTGCCGCCTTCGTTAGCCCGGCTGCGGTACGAACCTACCAAATGACAATCAAAATTTCCATCGACTGCATGG
>DASWMN010000255.1:0-25088 GCA_036399735.1 Telluria sp.
TGGCCTGCTCACCTATCCGGACCAGGTGCTGCTGGTCGATGTGCGCCGCCCGGATGAAATCACCACCATCGGCGGCTTCCCCACTTACCTGAGCGTGCAGGCCAAGGACATCGAAAGCGGCGCCGTCTTCATCCCGCGCGACCGCAGCCTGATCACCATTTCGAACCACGCCGGGCGCGCGCTGAAAGCCGGCGATGCCCTGCTGGCCAAAGGCTTCAAGGTCGCGGGCGCCGTCGGCGTGCAGGACTACGAAGCGGAAGGCGGCAAGCTGACCAAGATTGCCGCGCCCGCGCCAAAAGTGGCCGCCGTCACCAAGTAAGGAAAGCCCATGGACCCGATCGACATTGCACGCCAGATCAGTGAATCGGAAATCGGCACCGCCTTGCGCGAGTCGCTGATCCTGTTTCCGCTGATCGAGGGCATACACCTGCTCGGCCTCGCACTCTCATTCGGGCTGATCTTCTTTACCGATTTGCGCCTGATCGGCGTGTTCCTGCCGCAGGTGCCGATCTCGCGCATCCTGCTGCAGCTGCGGCGCTGGATCTTTACCGGCTTCGCACTCACCTTTGGCAGCGGCCTGCTGCTGTTCTGGGCCGAGGCGGACACCATGATCACCAACCCGGCCTTTCTGGCCAAGTGCGTGGCGATCGTGATCGCCCTCGCCAACGCGCTCGCCTTCGAATTCGCCTGGGGCAAACGCGGCGCGGTCTGGGTCGACCAGGCCGTCGCCCCGGCTGCAGCCCGTATCGCCGGCTGGGTATCGCTCTCGTTCTGGACCCTTGCCACCGTTGGCGGACGCCTGATTCCTTACTACGCCTGAGAACACCATGACACCGATTGCAATTGCAGAAGCGCTGCAACAGACCGCGCTTGGCCTGGCCATGCGCAAAGCGCCCGAAAGCGCCGTCCTCGGCATCCAGATTGCCCACGTGCTGGGATTGATCCTGCTGCTGAGCACACTCGTTCTGATCAACCTGCGCCTGCTGGGCTGGGGCCTGCGCGAGCTGCCGTTGCCGCAGCTGGTGCGCTCCACCCGCAAGGGACTGTGGCTCGGTCTGGTGCTGGCGATCGGCTCCGGCTCGCTGCTGTTCCTGTCGGCGCCCGTGCACTACGCCGGCAACGCCGCCTTTGTACCCAAGATGGCGCTGCTCGCCGGCGCCCTGGTCGTGCAGGCCAGCCTGTTTACGGTAGTAACGCGGCGTGAAGCCCCCGCCCCGCTGCTGGCCCGCTCCACTGCCGTGCTGTCACTGGCGCTGTGGTTCAGCGTCGGCCTGGCCGGCCGCGCCATCGGCTTTGTCTGAATTCATTCAACCTGAGGAGAAACCATGAAACACCTGATCACATCGTTGTCCCTGCTTGCCGCCGCCGGCGCCATCGCACAAACCCCGCCAGCGGCGCCACCGCCACCGCCGGCGCGCGGCCCTGCCCTCGACCTGGCCCTGGAAGCGGCGCGCACGGCGGTGGACAACTGCAGCACGCGCCAGCAGAAGGTCAGCGTCAGCGTGGTCGATTCGGCCGGCGTGCTCAAGGCCCTGCTGGCCAGCGATGGCGCCCATGCACGCGGCGTTGCCTCCAGCACCAACAAGGCGCAGACCGCGCTGGCCTTTAACAGCCCGACCGGCGCGCTCGGCGAAAAAGCCAAGACCGATCCGGCCCTGGCCGCAAAAATCGCCGCCAATCCCAACTTCAATGCCCGCGGCGGCGGCGTCGTACTCACCGAAAAAGGCGGCACCGTGATTGGCGCCATTGGCGTGGGCGGCGCCCGTGGCAGCGATATCGACGAAGCCTGCGCCCTGGCCGGCATCGCCCAGGTGCAGAGCCGCCTCCAATAATCCGATCAAGGAAAAGCGCATCATGCATCACCGCTCCACCATCAAGCTCACCGTGCTCGCCGCGCTGCTTGCGGCCATTGGCCCGGCGCAGGCGAGCGGTGTGCCCACCCTGAAGGAAGTGTTGGTCAAGGCAGGCGAAGGCGCGCAGATCGGCATTGCCGATTCCGCCACCGAAGGCACCGTGGGCGCGCAGCAGATCGCCACCCGGCCCCTGCTGCGCGCGGCCGAGCTGATTGAAACCATCCCCGGCATGATCGTCACCCAGCATTCGGGCGACGGCAAGGCCAACCAGTTCTTCCTGCGCGGCTTCAACCTCGACCACGGCAGCGATTTCGCCACCCTGGTGGGCGGTGTACCCGTGAATGTGGCCAGCCATGGCCACGGCCAGGGCTATATGGATCTCAATTTCGTGATCCCGGAACTGGTGTCGACGGTGCGCTACCGCAAGGGCGTGTACGCGGCGGAAGACGGCAATTTTTCCGCCACCGGCTCGGCGCGCATCGACTACCAGCGCGCCCTGGCGCAGCCCTTCATCGACCTGACGGTGGGCCCGCACAACTTCCGCCGCGCGCTTGGCGCCGGCAGCGCCGCCATTGGCGAGCACACACTGCTGGGCGCGATCGAGAGCGGCACCAACGACGGGCCGTGGGACCAGCCGGAGCGCCTGCGCAAGGTCAACGCCCTGCTGCGCTGGTCGCTCGGCAGCGCATCCAACGGTTACGCACTCACAGCGCAAGCCTACCGTTCGCACTGGATCGCCACCGAACACGTGCCCGAACGCGCCATCGACAGCGCTGAAATCGGCCGTTTCGGCGCCCTTTCCGGCGACGATGGCGGCGTGACCCACCGTTACAGCCTGGGCGCGGAATGGGCCCGCAGCGACGCTGCCGGCAGCACGCGCGCCAATGCCTACCTGGTCGACTATGGCCTGAACCTGTTTTCCGCGCCATCGGGCTTCATCAACGGCCCCGAGGGCGACCAGCACGAGCAAGCCGACGCCCGCGTCTTCTGGGGCGGCGCCGTGCAGCAAACCTGGGCGCTGAAAAACAGCGAACTGGCCGCCGGCCTGCAGCTGCGCCACGACCGCGCCAGCACCCTGGGCCTGTACCGCACCATTGCCCGCGTGCGCACCGGCACCATCCGCCAGGACCGCGTGAGCGAAACCGAGGCCGGCCTGTATGGCGCCTGGCACCAGGAATGGGCGCCATGGCTGCGTACTTCGCTGGCCGTCCGCCACGACCGCATCAACGCCAGCGCCACGGCCACCGGCGGCGTTTTCAATGGCGCCAACGGCGGCGACGTCAGCGCCGGCCAGACCAGCCCCAAGCTGAGCGTTGTACTGACTCCGGCCGCGCATACCGAAGTCTTCGTCAACTGGGGCCGCGGTTTCCACAGCAATGACGTGCGCGGCGCCACCACCGGCGTCAACCCGGCCGACGGCAGCCCGTCCGACAAGCTCGGCCTGTTCGCCCAGGCCAAGGGCGGCGAACTCGGTCTGCGGGTGCAGCCGCGCAAGGGCTGGACCAGCAGCGTCTCGCTGTGGCGCATGTCGCTTGCGTCCGAACTGGTGTTCGTGGGCGACGATGGCGTCACCGAAGCGCGCGGCGCATCACGGCGCCATGGCATTGAATGGTCCAACTACCTGACCCCGGCCGCAGGGATCATCATCGATGCCGACCTGGCGCTCTCGCGCGCGCGCTTTCGCGAACCGGTTGAAGGCGGCGGGCGCGATGTGCCCAACGCCGTGCCGCGCACCGCTTCGGTGGGCGTGAGCATGGACCAGGGCAATGCCTGGTTCGGCGGCCTGCGCACGCGCTACATCGGCGCCTACGCGCTGGAAGAAAGCGGCAGCGAGAAATCACGCCCGGTCCTGACCACCAACCTCAAGCTCGGCTACCGCATCGAGAAAAACTGGCAGCTCGCCTTCGACGTGCTCAACCTGTTCGACCGGCGCGCCAACGACATCGAATACTGGGGCGGTGCCTGCACCCGCGCCGAACAGGCCAATGGCGTGTGCGGCGACGGCATCGACGGCCGCCTGATCCATCCACTCGAACCCCGGACTTTGCGCGCCAGCGTGCGCGCCACGTTCTGACAACAACACCCTACCACCATCAGAAAGAAAGCCATGAACCAGACCGCACCACAGCCATCGATCTTCAAACTGCGAAAGAGCAGCGCCGCCGTCGTCGTTGCCCTGACCATTCTCGCCGGCCATGCCGCGCAGGCCCAGGAGGCGCCGAAAGCGGCCGAAGAAGAGGTGGTCACACTCGACAACGTCACCGTCACCTCGCGTAACCGCGAAGAGTTGGCACAGGATATTCCGGTACCGGTATCGGTGGTCAGCGGCGCCACGCTCGAGCGCGACAACGTGGTCGGCATCGCCGGCCTGACGCAGAAGGTCCCCAATCTCGGCCTGTTCGGCAGCAATCCGCGCCAGACCAGCATTTCGATTCGCGGCATCGGCAAGAACGCCGCCAACGACACCATGGAGCCCAGCGTCGGCGTGATTGTCGACGGCGTCACCAGCGCCTACGTCGGCCAGAACTGGACCGACTGGGTCGATCTGGACCGCATTGAAGTCATCCGCGGACCGCAAGGCACCCTGCTCGGCAAAAACACGACGCTGGGCGTGATCAACATCACCACCAAGGCTCCGAGCTTCACGCCGGGCTATGTGTACGAAGCGCGCCTGGGCAGCTACAACAACATCGAAGGCAAATTCTCGGCCACCGGTCCGATCGTCGACAATGTGCTGGCTTACCGCGGCTCCTTCTTCATCAACAAGAAGGACGGGGTACTGAACAACACCTGGCAGTCTGGCCCGGAAACCTGGAACGAGACCTACCGCGTGGGTGGCCGCCTGCAGTTCCTGGTCACGCCAAGCAAGGACCTGTCGGCCCGCATCATCCTCGACCAGATCCAGTCCAGCGAGAACGGCAACAAGTCCCTGCTGGTGAACAACGGCCCGGCCACCTTCGCCGATGGTCCGGCCCGTACCACCACCTTCCAGAGCCGTCTCTCGCGCAGTTACTTCAACAACAACGACGGCACCCCTTACCAGCCGGTGTATGGCAACAACCAGATCGAGGATTCGCAGGCACGCCCGCAGCGCACCCGCCAGAGCGGCGTCTCGGCCGAGATCAACAAGAACCTGGCCAACGGCTTCGCGCTGACCTCGATCACCGCCTGGCGCGAGCAGTATTTCGACATCAAGAACGGCGGCGTGACGCGCTTTGACATTGGCAACGGCGGCCAGCAGCTGTGGAACAAGCAGCTGTCGCAAGAGCTGCGCCTGACGTCCCCGTTGGACGCGAAGATCGACTACCAGGTCGGCCTGTACGCCCTCAAGGCCAAGGTCTACAGCGATGATCCGACCTCGTTCGGCGCCGACGGCGGCGCCTTCAATGCCTCCAACGCCCAGTATGCGGCCCTGAGCGCGCCGCAATACCGCGGCCTGCTGCGCGCCTCGCAGGACGGCATCTACCGCTCCTACGTGCTGGAACCGAAGACCACCAGTCTGGCCGCCTTCGGCCAGGCCAACTGGCACCTGACCGACAAGGCCACCATCACCGCCGGCCTGCGCGACACGCAGGAGAAAAAGGAAGGCCGTAACCGGCGCGAACTCGATCGCGCCGGCAGCGCTCTCACCAACGATACCGGCACCGACAACAGCCGCGCCGGGCAATATGGCCTGAACCTGGCCAACGCAGCCGACCTGGCCGCATGGAACGCGGCCAAGGCGCTGTACACCAACGCCATCGGCGGCGCGGCCGGGGTCTACGACTGGAAGCAAGGCGAGCAAATCGACAGCAACTCGGTGTCGTGGCTGCTCAGCCCAAGCTACAAGCTGGCCGACAATGTGCTGCTGTATGGCTCGGCCTCGCAGGGCGAAAAATCGGGCGCGGTGGAGTTTGTCACCGCTTCCGGCGCCGCCCTGGGCACGCCGCAGAACGTGCGGCCTGAAAAGGCGCGCAATTACGAGCTTGGCGTCAAGAGCGTCCTGCTGAACCACACGCTGCTATTCAACGCCAATCTGTACCAGACCACGGTCACCGACTACCAGGCCAACCTGACAGTGGAAGACACTACCTCCACCACCGGCCTGCGCACCTACCTGGGGAACATTCCCGGCGTGCGCGCACGCGGTCTGGAACTGGAAGCGAACTACGCGGCCACGCGCAAGCTGAAGGTCAATCTGAACGCCTCCTTCAACCGCGCCATCTACCTCGATTACAGCACGCTCGCGCCGGACACCTCGACCGCGCAGCTGATCAACTTTGCCGGCCGCCAGCTGCACGGCGCACCGAAAGTGATCGTCAACGCGGGCTTCGATTACGCCCATCCGATCGGCAGCTACCTTGGCCGCCTGTTCCTGAACAACTCCTACCGATCCGGCACCTACCTGGCCGCGAACCAGTCGGAGAACACCTATCAGGCAGCTTACTCGCTGCTCGATGCCGGCCTGACCTTCAGCACCCGCGACGGCCGTTATGAGTTGTCAGTGGTCGGTAAAAATCTGAGCGACAAAGACTACGCCACGGGCGCCGGCACCTACAGCGGATCGGGTGCCATTACCGTCCAACCCGGGTATGATCGGACCTTCGCCGTAGTGTTCCGCGCCAAACTGTAAGTAAATACAAGGAGATGCACACGATGACACGATTGACCCAACACGATTTCGATCCTGAAGTGCTCAAGTTGTTCGACCAGTACGTGCACGGTCAGCTGGACCGCCGCGGCTTCCTGTCGCAGGCCGGCCGCTATGCGGTGGGCGGCGCCACCGCGGCCAGCCTGCTGACCGCGCTCTCGCCCAGCTTCGCGGCCACGGTGGTCGCGCCCACCGATCCGCGCATCAAGGCCAGCTACGTCGAGTATCCATCGCCAAACGGCTACGGCACCCTGCGCGGCTACCTGGTGCAGCCGGCCAATGCAAAAGGCAAGCTGCCGACCGTGCTGGTGGTGCACGAGAACCGCGGCCTGAATCCACACATCGAAGACATCGCGCGCCGTCTGGCGCTCGACAACTTCATTGCCTTTGCGCCGGACGCCCTGTTCCCGCTGGGCGGCTATCCGGGCGACGAGGAAAAGGCGCGCGAACTGTTCACCAAGCTCGATCAGGTCAAGACCCGCGCCGACTTCGTGGCTGCGGCCGAGATCCTCAAGAGGTTTCCTAACGGTAACGGCAAGGTGGGCGTGGTTGGCTTCTGCTACGGCGGCGGCATCGCAAACTACCTGCCGACGGTGCTCAAGCTTGATGCGGCGGTGCCGTTCTACGGCGCCCAGCCACCGGTGGCGCAGGTCGAAAAAATCAAAACACCGTTGTTAATCCACGACGCCGAAAAGGATGAACGCGTGCTGGCCGGCTGGCCCGCGTATGAAGAAGCGCTCAAGGCCAACAAGGTCGATTACCAGCACTTCGTGTACGCCGGCGCCCAGCACGGCTTCAACAACGACACCACGCCGCGCTTTGACGAAACGGCCGCCAAACTGGCGTGGGAACGCACGGTCGGGTTCTTCAGGAAGCACCTGCATGGCTAGTATCTGCATAAGCTAGCGCAGAATCATTCGTTCTCAAACGCGCCCTGCTTGCGTAGCCTGACAAGCTACTAAAAGGGGCGCATCATGAATAAACTACTGACCTTCCCCGACAGCGCCGGCATGGCGCTGTCGATCCGTGCCAAGGCACTCCTCTTCCACGATCCACTGTCTTCGCGCCTGCTCGAGCAGGTCGAACGCATCGCGCGCAGCGACGCCACCGCGCTGATCATCGGCGAGACCGGCACCGGCAAGGAACTCATCGCACGCCACCTGCATGCCCAGAGTGGACGCAGCGGCGCATTCGTGGCGATCAACTGCGGCGCCTTCAGCGAAACGCTGATCGACTCCGAACTGTTCGGTCATGAAGTGGGGGCATTTACCGGTGCAACCCAGGCGCGGCCCGGCTGGTTTGAAGCGGCCAACGGCGGCACCTTGTTCCTCGACGAGATTGGCGACCTGTCGCTCAATCTGCAGGTCAAGCTGCTGCGCGTGCTGCAGGAACGCCAGGTGGTGCGGCTCGGCTCACGCAAGCCGATTCCGCTTGACGTGCGGCTGGTGGCAGCCACCAACGTCGACCTGCACAAGGCAGTATCGGCGGGCCGTTTTCGGGCCGATCTGTTTTACCGCCTGAGTGTGGCGCCAGTGACCTTGCCGCCGCTGTACCAGCGCCCCGGCGACATCCTGCCGCTGGCGCGCCACTTCATTCAGACTTACGGCGCCAAGATGCAGCTCGGCCAGGTCACGCTGTCGGCCGACGCCTGCGCCGCCTTGCTGTCGTACGAATGGCCAGGCAATATCCGCGAGCTGGAAAACGTCATTCACTACGCATTGATCGTTTGCGGCGGCAGCCAGATCGTGGCCGCTGATCTGAAGCTGGTCGGCGCCATGCACCGCCAGCATGCGGCGGCGGCGCCCGTTGAAACGGTGCCGAACCGGCTCGAGAACCTGTTCGAACAGATGATCGAATCGGGCGAGCCGGCGCTGTACGAAAAGGTCGAGGAAGCGCTGCTGCGCACGGCCTTTTCGTGGTGCCACCAGAACCAGGTGCAGACCGCGCGCGCGCTGGGCATCAGCCGCAATATCCTGCGTACCCAGCTCAAGCGCTTTGGCATGATCGGCGCAGAAGCCGAAGCGGCCTCCGAGTGACATGACTAGCCGCCCGGCGCGGTGAGCACCGACAGCTTGCTCACCCCGCTGCGCGAAATCGCCGCCATGGCCTTGGCCACCGGCTTGTAAGGCACGGTTTCATCGGCCTGCAGACTCAGGGCCAGTTCCGGATTGGCTTTCAACAGACTTTTCAGTTCCGGCTCCAGCGATTCGAGCGGCACTTCGCGCTTGTCGATGAAGATCTTGCCGGCCTGGTCGACGCTGACCGTGACCGCCTTGACCGCGTCCGGCGGCGCCGTAGACGCCGTCTGCGGCAGGTTGATGCGCACCGCGTTGTTGAGCAGCGGCGCGGTCAGGATGAACACCACCATCAGCACCAGCATCACGTCCACCAGCGGGGTGATGTTGATTTCGCTGAGCACGTCCGCATTGCCCGTCCCGGTAGAAAAAGCCATTACGCGGTCCCTCCCTTGATGTTCTGCGCCTTGGCCACGGGCGTCAGGCGCGCCAGGCGATAGTGGCTCTTCTGCGCCAGATTGAGCAGGTCATTGGCGTAGTTGTCCAGGTCGAGCGCCGCCACTTTCAGGCGCCGCACATAGAAGTTGTACGCCAGGACCGCCGGTACCGCCACGGCAATGCCAACCCCGGTGGCGATCAGCGCTTCGCCGATCGGGCCGGCCACCACATCGATGCTGGCCGAGGCGTTCTTGCTGATCGCGGTCAGCGCATGAATGATCCCGAATACGGTACCGAACAGGCCGACGAAGGGCGCCGTACTGCCGACCGAGGCGAGCACCGCCAGGCCGGCTTCACGCGAGGCGTATTCTTTCTGGATCTGCTGGCGCAGGTGGCGTTCGAGCAGCTCCTTGCGGTCCCAGCTGTGCTCAAGGTCGGTATCGGCTGCGGCGTCCGACACATACAGCGCATCGAAGCCGACCCCGGCCACGCGCGCCTTGGGACCGAATTCGCGGTCCAGCTGGGCCGCCGCATCGAGACTGCTGGCGCTCCAGAATTTGCGCGCGAAGACCTTGTCCTGGCGCCCGAGCGACCAGTTCTGCCAGGCTTTGGCAACGATCAGGACCCAGGTCACGATCGAGAAAATAATCAGCGCATACAGCGCGCCCTGGACAATCAGTTGCAGGTAAAAGTCGTTCATGTGCTTCCTTGAAGTTTAGATTTTAAAATTGAGTGGAACCAGGACCGTGCCATCGATCGGCGTCTGTCCGCGCCGTGCCGGGGCAAACGCCCACTGCTGCACGGCCTTGATGGCGGCGTCGTCGAGGACCTGGTGGCCGCTGGAGGTGGCCACATTCACGCTGTCAGGCTGGCCGGAGGCCAGCACGTGCACCTTGAGCACCACCTTGCCCTCCAGCCCGCGCTTTTGCGCCGCCAGCGGATACTCGGGCGCGGGATTGCGCAAGTAGCCGGCGTAGCCGCGTGGCTCGGTCACCGGCTCGGCCACGGGTGCCGGCGCCGGCTTCGGTGCGGGCGCAGCCTCCACCGGCGTCTGCGAGACCTGGACCGTATCGGCGCTCGCTTCAACCATCGGCACGTCCTTGGCGACCACCGGCATGACTGGCGCGCGCGCGGGCAGCGGGGTTTTCAGGCGCGGGGCCGGCGGTTCCGGTTTGGGCGGTGGCGGCGGTGGCGGCGGCTCCACTTTGGGCGGCGCCAGCGAAATGGTGATCGGCGTGGGTGCCGGTGCCGGGGTCACCACCTGCTTCGAATGCGACAGCGTGTAGATCGCGTACGCGTGCAGACCGATGATGGCGCCCACCAGCGCGACGCTGGCGAGCGGAGTGCGGCGCTTGCCGGCATCCGCCGGCGGCGCTGTCAGCTCGACAACAAGTACCGGCTGCGCCGGACGTGCGGGTTTGCGCACGGCAGGACGGCGGGGCGCGGCAGAAATTTGATCGAAAGTCAGTGTGGCCATGGATGATTCCTCCTTTGCTGTCACTTCAGCAGGAACCGTGCCAGTTCGATTGCGGGGCGCAGGGGCGCAGCGCGGGAAAATAGCTGTTGCCGGGGACGCAGAATTGCTGTTTCGCTGCTGCCCGCTGCGCAGCAATCAACAGCGATGCATGGAACGAAATCACCGCTCGGATGGTCATCACCATATACCCATCACCACACGGGAGGCAGGCATGAAGCTTAGACTCAAACCCTTGCAGCAACAAGTCATTGTCATTACGGGCGCCACCAGCGGCATCGGGCTGGCCACGGCGCGCATGGCGGCGCAGCGCGGCGCCACCTTGGTGTTAGCAGCCCGCAACGGCGACGCGCTTGCCCAGCTACAGGAAGAATTGGGCCAGGAATCCGTTACCACCGTCGAGGCCGACGTTGCCCAGATCGACGACGTGGCCCGCATCGCCGCCAAGGCGATCGAGCGCTTCGGACATATCGATACCTGGATCAACAATGCCGGCGTGTCAGTCTTCGGGCGGCTGGAGGAAGTGGCGCCGGAAGACCACCGGCGCTTGTTCGAAACCAATTTCTGGGGCGTGGTCAATGGCTCGCTGGAGGCGGTCAGGCACCTGCGCACGCGCGGCGGCGCCCTGATCAATCTGGGCAGCGAGGCATCGGACCGCGCCATCCCGCTGCAGGGCATGTACTCGGCGTCCAAGCACGCAGTCAAGGGCTTTACCGATTCCCTGCGCGTGGAACTCGAACACGAGAAGGCGCAAGTATCGGTGACGCTGGTCAAACCGGCCGCCATTGATACCATGTTCACGGTCCACGCCAAAAATTACATGGAGCGCGAGCCGGCCCTGCCGCCGCCCATCTATGCGCCGGAACTGGTGGCCAAGGCGATCCTGTTCGCGGCCGAACATCCCAAGCGTGATGTGTTTGTGGGCGGGGCGGCCAAGGCAATGTCCCTCGGTGGCTTCCACATGCCGGGCCTGATGGATAAATATATGGCGGGCGCCCTGTTCAAGCAGCAGAAAAGTGACCAGCCCAGCGTGCACGGGCGCACCGACGCCTTGCATCAGAGCGACCCGTCGCAGGCGCTGCGCGAACGCCTGGGCATGTCGATCAAGGTGGCCGAGTCGGCCCCGTACACCGCGCTCTCGCTGCGCAGCAGGCCAATCCTGCTGGCACTGCTGGGCGGGGGCGCGGCTTACGCGGCCTGGCACATGGCCAGCCGCGCGCGCAGCAAACAGTCAGCGCTTGCCGTGCTGTGAACCGGCGCCGCGTTCGCGCGGCGTGGCGCCTGGCGGCGCGCTATTGAGAAAATCGACGTCATCGTCGTCGAGCGGAACGTCGGGAATCGCCTCGATGTGATCGACGTCGATGTCGGCGCCGTCACGGGCGACCGTGTCGCGGCCGGCGGCGGCGCGTTCGCCGGTGCCGCCGGAATCACTGTCGCTGTCGAGATTGGCGTCGCCCACGTCCGGGCCGGCCGTGCCGCCGGCGCTGCTCGCTTCCAGGTCGGAGGTGGTGCCTTCGCCCAGGTCGAGCGTGTCTTCACCGGCCAGGCCGGATGCGCCGACCAGGTCGCTGCCGCTGTCGGATGAATCGCTCGGGCCGAGCGCGCCGGTGCCGTGGCCCGTACCCAGGCTACGATCTGGTGCGTCGGGGAAATTGTCGGGATCGAGAGTGCTGTTGCCTGCCATAATTAACCTCCGTAGGTGAGAGAGAACGTTCTCACAGGCTACCGAATTTTTGATGGAGGTGGCGCGGGGGAGGATATGCCGCCCAGGTGTGCGAGCAACACGACCGCGGCGCCAAACGTGGTGTTCAGCGAAAAACGACATCGTGGCGAAGGCGCCGATCCGCCGCCTTCGCAAGAGCGCTGTTCTTAGCGGCGCGTCATGCGCTCGGTGACATCCATGCCGACCCCACGGTAGCCCGCAAACCGGCTTTCGCTATCGAACATCGGCTCGCCGCTGACCTGCAGATACTGCACCTGGCCGTCGGCACGCGTGCGGCTGTACACAAAATCGAGGAAGGGCTGGCGGCTGGCGATATTGGCGTCGAGCTGGGCCCGTTCGTCGGCATTCCATCCGCCTTCGGCGCCCTCGCCCGCGCCGATGCCCAGCATGTCGGCCACCGGGCCCGAAAAGCGCGTCAGCGTGCCCTGTGCATCCTGCTCCCAGTACCAGTCGGACGACAGTTCGGTAAAGCGCTGGAAACGCGCCTCGCTGGCACGCAGTTCCGCCGTGCGGTCCTGCACCGCCTGTTCCAGCTGGCGGTTGTAGTCGCTCAGGCGCTGGTACAGCAGGCGCACTTCCAGCATATTCAGAATTCGGGTCTGCACTTCGACCAGGTCGAAAGGCTTGCTCACAAAATCGCGCGCGCCAGCTTTCAGGGCCTGCAGCTTGTGGCCTGGCTGGGCGGTAATCACCAGCACCGGCAGATAGCCGCCCGGGTCCACCTCCTTGAGCGCGTCGATCACCTGGAAGCCGTCCATCACCGGCATCTGCAAGTCGAGCAGAATCAGGTCGAAGCGGCGCGCTTCGTGCAAGGCGCGTACCGTGGTCGGATCCTGGGTGGTGCTGATGTCGGTGTAACCGCCGTTACGCAGCATCTGTTCGAGCAGCATGACGTTGGCCTCCTGGTCATCGACGATCAGAATGCTGGCCTTGCGGATTTCGGATGCTTCTAACATGATGGACTCTCGATGGACTTCATTGCTGGCCCGTTGCGGCCGCGTGTTCCAGAGCGACGTCAAGCGCCTCCATGAATTCGCGCACCCGGATCGGTTTGGTCAGGTAGCGGAAGAAGCCCGCTGCCATTCCTTTTTCTATATCGCGTGGCATGGCGTTGGCCGACAGGGCCAGCACCGGAATGTGATGGGTGGCCGGATCGGCGCGCAAAATTTCAAGCGCATCGTAACCGCTCATCCCGGGCAAATTGATGTCCATCAGGATCACATCGGGCAGATAGGCGCGCGCCAGCTCGATACCAAGATTGGCATTGATCGCAGTCAGGATCCGCAAGTCGCCGCGGCGCGCGATGAGCTGCTCGACCAGCGCCAGGTTGGCCGGATTATCTTCCACGTAAAGCAGTGTCGGCTGGCCGTCGGCTTCGCTCTTGTGCGGCAGCAGCTGGCGCCGCTCCAGCGCCAGCTCGTCGGCGTTGTCGATCAGCAGGCGCGGCGCCTCGGACGCGGCGAATTCAACCCAGAACACGGTGCCCACGCCAATGCTGCTTTCAACGCCGATCACGCCGCCCATCAGTTCAACCAGCTGCTTGGTCACAACCAGGCCGATGCCGGTGCCTTCCTCGCCGCTGTTTTCCTGACCCAGGCGGTTAAACGGCTGGAACAGATGCGCGACCTGCTCGGGATTGAGGCCAATGCCGTTGTCCTGCACGCTGATGCGCACCCGGTCCACGCCACTGAGGCTGCATTTGACCGTGACGGCGCCGCCGATCGAGTTGTATTTGATCGCGTTCGAGAGCAGGTTGATCATCACCTGCTTGACCCGGGTACGGTCGGCATGCACGTAGAATTTTTTATCGAGCTTGGTAAATTCCAGGCGAATGCCACGCTTGGCCGCCTGTGGTTCAATCATGCCCTGGCAGTCGTTGAGCACTTCGCCGACCGACATGGATTCCTGCGACATGGTGACCTTGCCCGATTCGATCATGGCCAGGTCGAGAATTTCGTTGATCAGACTGAGCAAATACCAGCCGCCTTTGAGGATCTGGTCGATCGAGCGCTGCTGGGATGGCGGCGGCGGCGGCGTGTCCGACGCCATCAGCTGGGCGAACCCGAGCACCGCGTTCAGGGGCGTGCGCAGTTCATGACTCATCGATGACAGGAATTCGGACTTTGCGCGGTTCGCCTTGTCCGCCACGGCGCGGGCCTTTTCCAGTTCGACGTTCGATTCGACCAGACGCTGGTCAAGCAAGGCCTGTTCGGCCACGGCCTGTTTGCGCACCGTGTTGTCGGTGCCGATCAGCAGGTAACCGATGACGGCGCTGTTGGCGTCGCGCAGGGCCGTGACCGACACCAGCGCAGGAAAACGGCTGCCATCCTTGCGGATGTACGTCAGGTCGTAGATGTCTTCGATGCCGCGCCGGGCCTTGAACACCATCGCCTCGAAGCCCGGGCGAATTTCAACGCCCAGCTCTTCGCTGAGGGCCATCGCGCGCGCAATGAGTTCATCGCGGTCCGAGATGGCCGCGGGGGTCAGCTTGTCCACCACCTCGGTGGCGACATAGCCGAGCATGCGTTCGGCGCCGACGTTGAAAATCTGGATCACGCCCTGGGCGTCGGTGGCGATGCTGGAAAAATTCTCGCTGTTGAAAATCGCATCCTGCAGCGCGCCCGCCTTGAACATCGGCGCGTCATGCAAGGTGCGCTCCACGTTCGAGCGGATCCGCATGGCTTTCTCGACCCGCACCGCCAGCAGCGCCAGGAACACCAGCAACAGGATCACGCTGGCCTTGATCAGGTTGACCGCGCCTTCCGAGCCCACCGCATAATTGAGTGCGATCGAGGCAACCAGCAGCAGTACCGCAAGGGTCGCGCCAAAGCCGGCCAGTATCAGTCGTTCGACTGAAACATCGTGCAGTGCTTTCTTCATGATGCGATGCCTTCCTGGCGTTGACGTACATCCGACAGCAAACGCGCGAACTCTTTTTTGACAACGCCGTAGCATTCGCACACATCGCGCTCCAGGCCAGCCCGGTCGAGCACCGAGATATGCCCGCGCCGATAACTGATGTAGCCATAGCCTTGCAGACGCCCCGCCGCCTCCGTCACGCCTTCGCGCCGCACGCCGAGCATGTTGGCGATCAGTTCCTGGGTCATGGTCAGGCTGGTGCCCGGACGGCGGTCGAGCGTGAGCAGCAGCCAGCGGCACAACTGCTGTTCCACCGTATGGTGGCGGTTGCACACCGCGGTCTGCGCCATCTGGGTCAGCAGCGCCTGCACATAGCGCAGCAGCAAACGCATGACAGGACCGGCGCGGTTGAATTCGTCCATCAGGATCTGCGCCGGCAAAAGGTAACCGTGGCCGCCCGTCTGCACGATCGCGCGGCTCGGGGTGGTGTTCCCGCCCATGAACAGGGAAACGCCGAGGATGCCTTCATTGCCCACACCCGCCATTTCGGACGAGCCGCCGTTTTCCAGCAGATAGTGCAGCGAGATGATGGCCGTGGTGGGGAAATAGACGTGTTTTAGCTTGCCCCCGGACTCATACAAGACGTCGCCGAGCAGCATCGGCACCAGTTCGAGGTGCGGCGACAGCCGGTCGAATTCAGTGTCGAGCAAGGCGGCGAGCAGGTGATTCTGATTGGGATTGGGTGTTTGTGTGCTGGACATAATAGAACCGATGCTTCCAGCGGCGCGGATAAGGTAGGCGAACAGAATAACACTCTCGGGCGTTCACACGAGAATGTATTTCTTTTCGTAAATACCGTATGTGCGGTACCACACATAGGAATCAGAAAGAGCGGCGCATCCCCACATTAATGGCCGAGAACCCGTTGGTGGACGCGCCCTGGCGCCCGAGCAAGGTGTCCATGCTGTTACGCATGCGGATATGGGAGTAGGCAGCGTAGAAGTCGGTGGTGCGCGACAGCGTGTAGGTGCCGCCAAGGGCAAACTGGTCGGCATCGCGGTCGGAAAGATCGCGGTCGTTCTTGCGGACGAAGGAGGCGAGCACGGTGGTGTGGCGCCCGGCCGGCACCGCCATGCCCACCAGAACATCGCGGCTGTCGGTGCTGGGCGTGGTGGCCATGGCAGCGCCATAAGGATTGTCAGGATTCCACAGCGGCGAACTGCCCCAGCCGCGGCTGGCGCTGTAGGCGGTATAGGCTTTCACGGGACCGATATCGACATTGGCTGCCACGATGGTGTTTTTGGCGTCAATGCTGTTACCAAGTGGCATGGCCGGCGCAATCTTGCCGACTGCCTTGTTTTGATGGGCGGCGCGGAATGTGACGGGACCGGTTTTGATGCCGATCGACATGCCCCAGGCGCGGCTGTTGCGCGCCTCGCGCTCGATATCGTACATGCTGACCGCACGCGCCGGGCCGACGTTGTCGAGCCCCATGCGCTTGCCGGGATAGCCAAACACCTTGGTGGCGGAATCGGCCATGCCCGGCTCGACCAGGCTGCTGGCATCGACCAGCTTGAAGCGTTTGTTCGTCTGGGGAGTGGACAGGTCCGCGCTGTATAACTGATTCGTTTGTGCAACAGCGCTCGCAGTGCAAGCACCAAGGACAACAGCAAACAGGCAGACAGGTTTCATTGAGGGGCTCCAGGCATAAAAACGTTTCGCTTGATACCGTTATCCTCTCTTTACCTGCACTGCTCTGTCAGTTACCCCACACAAGCCACCGATCAGCGCTGCAGTTCATCCAATATAGCACTGATCGCACCCGTCACCGCATCCGGCTGATCGAATTGAATGATGTGTCCCGCGCCAGCGACAACACGGTGTTGTCCTCGCGTGGACAGGGCCGCCATTTCCTTGTGCAGTGCAAGATTTTCGTCTTCCATCGCCTTGTTGAGCCGGCTTTGCGGCTTGCCCGGCACCGCATACGGGCTGACCCCGCGCGACAGCACCACCAGCGGCAAATCGCCAAACGAACGGCGCGCCGCGCGCAGCTCGGCATCACCCACATCGAAGCTGGTGTTTTCGGAATGCGCGGCGCGCCAGTACCCGGCGGTACTGCGGTGCGCCAGCTCGGCTGCGGCCAGTGCCCGGCCACGCCCTGCGGGTAGCGGACCGATGCAGTTGTTCCATAGCTCGGAGCCGGCAACGAAACCGGCAACGGAGGCATCAACGCAGCTTTTTTCGTTGGCCCTGAGCATGTCGTACATCGCTTGCAGTTTGCCCCCGGAAGCCCGGTTCAGGCGCGCCGTTTCATCCTCGTGCTGCGCTTCCACCAGCACCAGCCCTTTGACCTCGGCAGGAAAACGGTAGGTGTACAGTTGCACGATGCCACCGCCGTAAGAGTTTCCCACCATCACATACGGCGCGGCGATGCCTGCGGCCTGAAGCAGGCGGTGCAAATCGTCAACCGCGTTGCCCGCCGTTCCGGGGCGCGGCGACGGATCGCTGAAACCCAGTCCGGCGCGGTCATACACGCAGGCGCGGGTGCGCCTGGCAACCTGCGGCTGCACCTTGAACCAGCTCCAGCCCGCGTCGCCGGCCGGTGAATCGAATACCACCGTCACCGGCCCGCTGCCACTGCAATAAAGATTGAGGCGGCGCCCGCCAATATCAACCATCTGCTGCGGGCGCGCGAAAGCGGCCTGGGTATCGGTTTCTGCGGCTGCGCTGGTGGCGCCGCTGCCAACTGCAAGGGCCGCAAAGGCGGCCAGGGACAAGACTCGTTTCATGCAAACGTCTCCATAAGATAGGCGGGCGCCGACGTAGCTCGGTCGCCTCGCCGCCGATCTTAATGACTGACTGACGCGATGGCAATCAATAAAAAAGGGCAGCGCGAACGCTGCCCTTCTCGCTGCAAGAACGCATTACTTCGCTTGCGCTGCCAGAACCTTGTTCTGTTCATCCAGCCAGACCTTGAGGGGCGCAAAATACTCGAGCAGCGCCTGGCCGTCGATTTTGTCCTCGCCGCTGACGGCCTTGAGCGCTTCCTGCCACGGCTTGCTGGCCCCCATCGCCAGCATGGCTTGCAGTTTGTCGCCCGCCTTCTTGTTGCCGTAGATCGAGCAGCGGTTCAACGGCCCCGTGTAGCCAGCTTCACGGCACAGCGCACGGTGGAACTGGAACTGCAGCATGGTGGCCAGGAAGTAGCGCGCGTACGGGGTGTCGGCCGCCACGTGGTACTTGGCACCGGCGTCAAAACCGCCTTCAGCCAGTGGCGCCGGGCGCTGCACGCCCTGCACCTGTTCGCGCAGCGCCCACCAGGTCTTGTCGAAATCGGCCGGCTTGGTTTTGCCCGAGTACACATCCCAGCGCCATTTGTCGACCAGGTAGGCAAACGGCAGGAAGGCCACCTTGCCCAGCGCACGGTCGAGCAGCGGACCGATGTCGTCGCCCGCTTCCACGGCCGTGTCTTTCAGGCCCACCTGTTTCAGGTAATCGGGCGTGATCGACAGCGCGACCGTGTCGCCGATGGCTTCATGGAAGCCATCATTGGCACCGTTCTGGAACAGGAAAGGCTGCTTGCGGTAAGCAAGGAAGTAATACACGTGGCCCAGCTCGTGGTGGATGGTGCGGAAGTCCTCGGCCGTCGGCGTGATGCACATCTTGACGCGCACATCGAGCTGGCCGTCAAGCGGCCAGGCCGATGCATGGCAAGCCACCTCGCGGTCCTGCGGCTTGGTCAGCAGCGAGCGTTCCCAGAAGGTGGGCGGCAGCGTTTCCAGGCCGAGCGAGGTGTAGAAGCGCTCCGCATATTTGGTCATCTCCACCGCGCCGGTCTTGCGCGCCGCCAGGGTCTGGGTCAGGTCATAGGTATCTTTGCTGGCCGCCGGCTTGAGCATCGGGTACAGATTGTTCCAGCTCTGGCTCCACATATTGCCGAACAGGTGGGCGGGAATCGGGCCGGTCGCCGGCACCACATCCGGGCCGTAATTCTGGCGCAGCTTGTAGCGGGTATACGTGTGCAGCGAATCGTAGAGCGGCTTGACCTGCAGCCACAGGCGCTCCATTTCCGCTTCAAACGCGGCGGGCGGCATGTCGTACAGCGAACGCCACAGCGCGCCCGTATCGGCAAAGCCCATCTCGCGCGCGCCCTTGTTCGACAGCGCCGTGTACTCCACATAGCGCGCCTTGTAGGCTGGCGCCTGCTGGTGCCAGCCCAGCCACACTTCCTTCAGGCGCGCCGGATCGCGGCTTTCGGCCAGGATTTTCTCCAGCTGGCCCAGCGGCAGGCACGGCCCGGTGCTGCCATCAGGCAGCTTGGGGCAGTATTTGGCCTTGCCGTAGGCGCCGTTCAAGCCTGCCGACAGGCGCGTAAACGCTTCGCGGTCGCCCGCGTCGGACAGCATCAAGGTCAGTTGCATCAGTTTGAGCTTGCGCGCGGTCGCTTCCGGCAGCTTGAGCCCGTTGAGGCGGCGCGCCTTGAGCGCCAGCTCGCCCGCCACCGTCAGCTTCTGTTCGCCGGCCTGGGCCGTGATGGCCTCCGTGTCGTCGGTAATGAAGGTCTGGTAGACCCAGTCGGCGCGGGCCGCGTTCAGTTCCAGCTGTTTCAGACGCGCCTCGGCATCGGCCACGAAGCGTTCTGCTTCGGCCACGGTGGGCGCCGCCGTTTTCGGCGCTGCCACGGCGGCAGTCGTTGCCAGGCCCGCGATCAGCAGTGTCAAAAGTTTTTGTTGCATGTGAGGTCCCCTGTTGTAGTGGTCGCGCGCGGCGGACGCGGCGAGACCGGTATTAAAGCATGCGGCGGGGGTGGCGACACAGCTGTATGCCGTAGTCCTCAAAAAAATTGCATCCAAACGGCAACTGCCTGCGTATGTGCAGTAGTGCTCCCCCCAGACGGGCGCATTCCATTCCAACGACCGACCACTTGAGCGAGGCCCCCACCATGCAAACAACGCCGTTTTCCCGCCTGTCCCTCAGTTCCGCGCTTGCGCTTGCCTTTGCCCTGACCGCTTGCGGCAGCGACAACGGCGCCATGAATACCACCCCACCGCCCCCGCCGTCACCTGCGCCACCGATGGTTGAAGCGGGCGACACGGTCATATTGACGTCCGGCAACAAGCTACTTTCGTTCAATCTGGCCAGCGCCGCCACCATCAAGACCACAGTCGCTGTCAGCGGCCTGCAAGGGGGCGAAAACTTGATCGGCATCGACTACCGCCCGGCCGACGGCATGCTCTACGGCGTGGGCAGCACCGGCCGCATTTACACCATCAATCCAGGCACCGGGGCGCTCACGTTCAAGGCCGCCATGCTGGCCGATGCGGTCGACACCAGCGCCCCTTACGGCGCCCTCGCCGGCACCGCCTTCGGTGTCGACTTCAATCCCGTCGCCGACCGCCTGCGCGTGGTCAGCAACAGCGGCCAAAGCCTGCGCATCAACGTCGACAGCGGCGCCACCACCACCGACGGTGACATCAACGGCGGCCCGGCCGGCACCATGCTGGGCGCGGCAGCCTACACCAATTCCTTTGCCGGCACCGGCAGCACCACGCTGTACGTGATCGATGCGGCCAGCGGCGCGCTGTTCATCCAGGCGCCACCGAACAACGGTACCCTGAGCGCGCCTGTTGCCCTGGGCCTGGCCGCCAGCGCCAGCGGCGGCTTCGATATCGACGGGCGCACCAATAAAGGTTACGCCGTGCTGACCGTGGGCGGCGCCCGCAACTTGTATGCGATCGACCTCGCCGCCACCAGCAACGCCGCCACCCTGGTCACCGCCCTGGGCGTGAGCGAAGATATTCTGGGCATCGCCCTGCGCACCGCCGCCGCGCCGATGGTGTACGGTTTGACCGATGGCGCGCGCATCGTCGGCTTCAAACCCGCCACACCCGGCACCCTGACCACGGACGTCGCGCTGAGCGGTCTGAATGCCGGTGAAAAGCTGCTCGGTTTCGACGTGCGCCCGAAAGACGGCCTGCTGTACGGGATCACCTCGGCGGCGCGCATCGTCACCATCGATCCCGTTTCGGGGGTGTCTACCGCCAAGAGCACGCTGGCGGCCGACCCGGCCGACCTGACGGCGCCGTTCGCGGCCATCGGCGGCGCGCAGTTCGCGGTCGACTTCAACCCGGTCGCCGACCGCCTGCGCGTGATCAGCGACAGCGGGCAAAGCTTGCGCATCAACGTAGACAGCGGCGCCACCACCACCGACGGCACCATCAATCGCATCGGTGCCACACCGATGGTCAGCGCGGCGGCCTATGCCAACAGCTTCGCCGGCACCACCAGCACCATGCTGTTCGATATCGATACCAGCAGCGACAATCTGGCCCTGCAAAACCCGCCCAATGAAGGCACGCTGACGAATGTGGGCGCGCTTGGGCTGGATGTCACGGGCGACGTCGGCATCGACATTGCCGGCGGCGCCAATGGCCTGGTACTGGCAGCGCTGCGCACCAGCGCCACCGGAGCGAGCCTGATCTACCGGGTCGATCTGGCCACCGGCGCGGCGACCCCGGTCAATGGCGCGGCCACGCCTGCCATGTCGGCAGTCGGCAACGGCAGCGTGGGCCTGACCGACCTGGCGATCGTGCTGAAATAAGCAGACGCCGACAGCCGCTCCCGCACTGGCGGGAGCGGCGCTTACAGTACAATCGGACATCGCCATTACGTCGCCCACGGGCGCCAGACCGATGTTGAATCGATGGATATTTACAGCCGTACTGGCGCTGTGCGCCAGCGCCGCAGCGCAAGTCCGTCTTCCCCAGGGTGTGGCCCCCCTGCCGGTGGAACACTTCTACCCCCTTGCCCCTGTCAATCTGCTGCCCGATGGCGCTGTCGAATGGTTCTCGAGCGACTATGCGACTGGCGGAAAAGTCCCCACTGTGAGCAGCTGGCGGTGGCAGCCTGCCAGCGGCCAGCTCGATGAACAAAAGCTCCCCCTGCGTGGGGAAATCCAGGCGCGCCTGGCCACGGCGCAAGGTGAGCTGTTTGTGCTCGGCGCAGAAGGCGGCCCGCTCACCGCCGCACTGGGCGAGGCCCGGGTGCCGATGCTGGTACAGCGTTCCAGGTTCCGCCTGATCGCCATGCCGGACCAGTCGGTGATCGTGCTGGGCGGCCGTAGCGGGGAAGCACGCACCAATGCCGCCGAGTCGATCCGGTTTGAAAAAGGCCAGCTCAAAGTCGAACGCCTGCCCGACCTGCCTGGCGAAGTGCGTACCGGGTACGCCGCGGTGGCACTGCGCGACGGCCGCCTTTTTGTCACGGGTGGCAATCCGGGCCAATACATCGGCTGCATGCCGTGCAGCGCCGAGACCTGGTTGTTCGATCCCGCCATCAGATCGTGGCGTGCCGGACCTGCCCTGCCGGAAGCGCGCACCGATGCCTCGGCCACCTTGCTGCCTGATGGCGCGGTGCTCATCGCCGGCGGCTGGACAGCGCAGTTCAACTGGAGCGAGGGTCCAAGCGCGGCAACGCTGCGCTACGATCCGCAGCGCGACAGCTTCACGCCATCATCAACCATGCCGTCGCCGGTGGCCATGCATAAAACCTTGTGGCTGAAAGGCCAGTTGCTTCTCGCCGGTGGCAACAGCGCCGCCGTGCAGGCCTATGATCCGGCCACCGGCATCTGGCGCATGGTCGGTGAAGCGTGCGGCGGCGACGAGAAAGGCTCGCCGCAGCTGATTCCGTTTTCCTCCGGGGCCGCCACGTATCTCTGGCATCAGCACGGTGAAGGTGTCGGCTGCGCCGGCCCCGCCACTGGCTGGACGCTCGATGCGCTGCGCTTGCCGGGCCAGCCGGCACAGATCGATCCCCTGTTCGGCATTGGTCTGTACCGCACTGGCCTCGCCTTCGTGCCGGCACAGGGCAGTTTCGACGCCCTGGCCATTGGCGGCAAAATCCACTTCGGCATGAACACCTACCTTGCCACAGGGGCGGTCGACGCCTTCAACAGCGACGGCACGATCCGCGCCCTGCCCGCGCTGCCACACCCGCGCGATGGGGCCAGCGCGGCGCGTTTGCCGGACGGCGGCATTCTCGTCATCGGCGGCCACGCCGGCAAAGCCAACCAGTTTGACGATCTGCCATTGCAGCCGCCCGTCTGGCTGCCGCCGCAGCCGCAAAATGAAGGCAAATGGATCACGCTGTCCGGCACCCTGCCGGAGAACGCCGTGCTGGGAAAGGCAGTCGATGGACAAGTGCTGGCCATCGCATCCGATGGCGCGATTTCCCGAATCGGCATCGACCATGCTGCGCAGCCCGCGCTGCGCATCACACCACTGGCGACGCTGCCGCAGGCACGCCGTGCAGGCGAACAGACGCCGCTGCTGATCAAGGGCACGGCGAACGGACGCATCATCGTCGCTGGCGGCCAGGTCGGCGCCGGTGAAGACGCCGGTGCTTCTGCCACCCGCCATTACGACATCTTCGATCCGGCCAGCGGTAAATGGCAACGTTCGGCGCCGTCGCGCGGCAACGGCAGCGCTATTGCCATCCTGGCCGATGGCCGCGTGGTGCGCCTGAGCCGTCAACAGGCCGAAATCAGCAAGGCTGACGGCAGCAGCTGGTCGCGCCTGGGTGCTGCGCTGCCTTTGTCCATGTCGCGCATGAAGGAAGCGCGCCTGTTTGTCATCCAGGACGAACTGTTCGCCAGCGGCAAAGAGATGCAGCGCAGCGCAGGCGCAGACATCGTCCAGTGGTTTAACGGCGCCAGCAGACACTGGGAAATCGTCTGGGAAGCCAGTCCCGGCTCCAACGCCGATAGTCCGACAGGGCGGCTGATTGCGCGCCAGCTCGCCAACGGAAAACACCTCATCTTGCCGGTCGCCGGCGACTGAACAAGGCCAGCCCGATGCTTCCATTCTTCTATCCAGTGCGCGCCCGCGCGATCCTGAGCGGGGCCGCAGTTGCACTCACGAGCACCCTGACGGCGCATGCCGCCGTTCCCGCCGCCGACCTGCGCGGCGTGTGGGAAGGCGAGATCGGCGAACAGATGATCATGGCCTGCCTTGACGGCACCCAGACATCGGCCTTTTACTATCTGCGCGACCAGCTTGAGACGGCGCTCGAGCCGGCGCCGGACGGCTGGAACGAAATCGTCGCCGGCGCAGCACGCGCGCACTGGCAATTGCAAAGCCCCGGCGACAATGATTTTGTACGCGAGGTGGTCAGAACTGAACTGGCCAGCGGCAAACAGGCCACCATTCACCTGCACCGCTACGATTCGAACGAAGAGGCCACGGGACCGTGCGCGCGCAATTTCTACAAGGCGCAGCTGCAAGCGCCACCCGATGTCAGCGCCATTCCTGCGCTCAGGGCGGCCGCCGGTTTTGCGCCACAACGCATCGCTGCGGGTAACCACCACTCGGCCGTGGTCGGCGCCGATGGCCGGCTCTGGCTGTGGGGCGACAACACCTGGGGCCAGCTTGGTGACGGCAGCAAACTGCCGCGCCAGCGTCCGGTCCTGATCGGCACCGGCTTCGCCCAGGTATTTGCAGCCGGCGACAAGACCGTGGCCATCAAGACCGACGGCGCACTGTGGAGCTGGATGCAGGTCCGGAATATCCGGCCTGGCGGTTACCACTTCCGCATGATGCCAATGAAGGTGGGCATGGGTTTCGTGCATGCAGCGGTGACGCGCAACGGTCCGGGCATGGTGGCGGTGGGCAGGGAGGGCAGCCTGTGGGCCGAATACCGCCCCCGTGGGGGCGCCGGCGACCCGGTCCTGACGAAAATCGGCGACGGCTTTGTCCGCGCGGCGCTGCACACGACCGGCAGCGGCACCGATTATGTGGCCGCGCTCAAAGCCGACGGCACCTTGCTCGCCTGGGCTTACAGTCCCTTGCTGCCGATCGACGCGCCGCTCAACCTGCAGCGCGAAACGCCCGTCACCATCGGGACCGGTTTTTCCGATCTTGATACCGCATTCTCGACAGTCATTGGCCGCAAGCGCGACCACAGCTTCTGGACCTGGCAGGCCGAGGGCGCCTGGCAAACGGACCAGGGGGCGCCGCGCCTTCTGACGGTGACGGCGCCCACGCAGCTGAACCTGCCGGGAAAAACCTACGCCACCGTCATTCCCGCCATGCGGCAAACC
>DASWMN010000256.1:0-2834 GCA_036399735.1 Telluria sp.
CTGTCCGAGACCTACGGCATCATGGTCTACCAGGAGCAGGTGATGCAGATGGCGCAGATCGTGGGCGGCTATTCGCTGGGCGGCGCCGACATGCTGCGCCGCGCGATGGGTAAAAAGAAGGCCGAGGAAATGGCCGAGCACCGCGAGATCTTCCGGGCCGGCGCCGCCAAGGATGGCCTGTCGGCCGAAAAAGCCGACGAGATCTTCGACCTGATGGAAAAGTTCGCGGGCTACGGCTTCAACAAGTCGCATGCTGCCGCCTACGCGCTGCTGTCCTACCATACCGCTTACCTGAAGGCGCACCACACGGCCGCCTTCATGGCCGCCAACTTGTCGCTGGCAATGGACGACACCGACAAGATCAAGATCCTGGTGGAAGACGCGATCGAAGTGTGCAAGCTGACGCTGCTGCCGCCGGATATCAACTATTCCGACTACCGCTTCGTGCCGGAAGGCCCGCCGCCGTCGGTCACCGGCAAGCGCGTGACCAACATCCGCTACGGCCTGGGCGCAGTCAAGGGATCGGGCCAGTCGGCGATCGAGGCGATCATCGCGGCGCGCCAGACGGGCGGCGCCTTCAAGGACCTGTTCGACTTCTGCAAGCGGGTCGACCGCAAGCAGATCAACCGCCGCACCATCGAGTCGCTGATCCGCGCCGGCGCCATGGACTGCTTTGGCGTCGACCGGGCGATTTTGCTGGCCTCGGTGGCGTTCGCGGTGGAAGTGGCGGACCAGGCCCATGCCTCGGCCAATCAGGTCAGCCTGTTTGGCGGTGACGACTCCGACCTGGTGGCCCCGCCCGACTATGTGAAAGCGACGCCATTTACCGACCGCCAGAAGCTGGCCGAGGAAAAGGTCGCGCTGGGCTTCTATTTGTCGGGCCACATGTTCGATTCGTTTGCCGGCGAAGCGCGCCGTTTTGCGCGCACCAAGCTGGCCGACCTGGAACCGTCGCGCGAGGCGCGCATGATGTGCGGCGTGATCACCGGCGTGCGTACCCAGATGACCCAGCGCGGCAAGATCCTGATCGTCTCGCTGGACGACAAGACCGGCGTGGTGGAAGTCACCGTCTACAGCGAGGTGGCCGACATGAACAAGAACATCTTCAAGGAAGACGAGTTCCTGGCCGTGGTCGGCAAGGTGTCGGAAGACCGCTTCAACGGCGGCCTGCGCATCACGGCCGAAAAAGTGTATGACATGACGCTGGCGCGGGTGCACTACGGCCGCCAGCTTGGCCTGTTCCTGCCAGGGACGGTGCCCTCGCAGCGCCTGGCCGAGGTGCTGCAGCCGCATCGCAACAGCAACGGCCTGCCGGTGGCCATGCGCATCAAGCCGCAAGGCGTGGACGCGACGCTGCAGCTGGGCGAGGACTGGCGTGTGGCACCTTCGGATGCGCTGACGCTGGCGCTGGAACAGGTGCTGGGGGCGAAAGAAGTCGCGGTGGAATACTAAATGCGGGCCGCCCGCGCGACACCGCAGCGTATCCTGATTTGCCGCACCGACAATATCGGCGACGTGGTGCTGACGCTGCCACTGGCCGGCTACCTGAAAAGCCGGCTGCCCGGGGTGCAGGTGGGCTTTCTGGTGCGCGCGTATGCGGCGAGCGTGGTGCGCCTGTGCCGCCATGTCGACCAGGTGCTGGTGCTCGAAGAGCAGGCCGCCCCGGTCCAGCCTTTCGGCGGCCACGCGTATGACACCGTGCTGTTTGTCTACCCGAACCGCAAGCTGGCGCACCGGGCCAGGCGCGCGCGCGTGCCTAACCGGATCGGCACCAGCCACCGCATCGACCACTGGATCAGCTGCAACCGGCTGGTCAATTTCAGCCGTGCGCGTTCCGACCTGCACGAGGCGCAGCTCAATTTCGCGCTGCTGCGTCCACTCGGCCTGAAAAGTATCCCCGCGCTGGACGAGATTGTGGCGCTGTACGGCATGACGGCGCCGCCCTTGGCGCGGGCAGGGGCGCTGGCCGCGCAGGCGCCGTTCAACCTGATTTTGCATACCAAGTCGAATGGCAATGGCCGTGAGTGGCCGCTGCAGCGCTATACCGAACTGGCGCAGCTGCTCGCGGCCGACGCCGGGATCCGGATCTGGCTCACCGGCAGCGCGCAGGAAGGCGCACTGCTGGCCGAGCAGGCGGCGGCGCTGCTGGCATTGCCGAATGTGCTCGATCTTTGCGGCCAGGTCGACCTGGGCGAGCTGGCCGCGCTGATCGGCGTGGCCGATGGCCTGGTTGCCAGCGGCACCGGACCGCTGCACCTGGCCGCCGCCCTGAAGCGGCCGACACTCGGTCTGTTCCCGCCCATTAAACCGATCGACGCGGGGCGCTGGGGCGCGCTGGGGGCGCAGGCGCAATCGCTCACGCCCCCGCAACGCTGCGCCAGCTGCGAGGACAAGGCAGCCTGCCACTGCATGGATGCCATCAGCGCCGAACAGGTCGCGCAGGTGGTGCGCGGCTGGCGCGCCGCGCACAGCATGGCAGCGCGCGCATGAAGCCACGCGTGCTCGTCACCTTCGATTCGATGCGCTACGCCAATACCGGCCTGCATACCTTTGGCCAGAGCCTGGGCCACGAGCTGGCACGCCAGGGCGGCGCCGAATTCGATCTGCATGCCTACGTGTATCCGGTCAATCTGGGCTTTCTCGGCACCGCGGCGCGCTATGTGAAGCACAATATGCTGGACCGCTACTGGTTTGCGCGCGCGCGCCGCTACGATCTGGTGCATTTCAGCGACCAGTACTGCCGCTTCGGCCCGGCGCGCGCGCGCGGCCCGAGCATTCTCACCGTGACCGACCTGAACCAGTTGCACGAGCTGCCGGCCGACAGTCCGCGTCTG
>DASWMN010000257.1:0-14859 GCA_036399735.1 Telluria sp.
CGCGCGTAACGCCATGCTCGGTTTTGCGCTGTTTGCGGTGGTGGTCGGGATTGCCGCCGCCGTGGTCATCACCCGCAAGCTGATTAAGCAGCTGGGCGGCGAGCCTGACTATACGGCCCGCATCGCCAGCAGCATCGCCCACGGCGACCTGTCGGTGTCGATCGACACTACCCGCGCCGCCAAAGGCAGCCTGTTGATGGAAGTGCGCGAAATGCGCAACAGCCTGAAAGATATCGTGGGCCAGGTGCGCGTTGGCACCGAGACCATCGGCACCGCCTCGCGTGAAATCGCAGCCGGCAATATCGATCTGTCCTCGCGCACCGAAATGCAGGCGAGCTCGCTGGAAAAAACTGCTTCGGCGATGGAAGAACTGACTTCGACCGTCAAGCAGAATGCCGACAACGCCCGTGAAGCCAACCTGCTGGCCGCCACTGCCTCCGACGTGGCACGCAAAGGTGGCGATGTGGTCTCGCAAGTGGTGGACACCATGGGTTCGATCAACACCTCGGCCAACAAGATTGTCGACATCATCGGCGTGATCGATGGTATCGCTTTCCAGACCAACATTCTGGCGCTGAACGCCGCCGTGGAAGCGGCGCGTGCCGGCGAACAAGGCCGCGGCTTCGCGGTGGTGGCGTCCGAAGTGCGTAACCTGGCCCAGCGCAGCGCCGCGGCGGCCAAGGAAATCAAGACCCTGATCGGTGACTCGGTCGAGAAAGTCGAACGCGGCAGCAAGCTGGTCGGCCAGGCCGGCGTGACGATGGAAGAAGTGGTGGACAGTGTCAAGCGTGTGACCGACATCATGAGCGAGATCTCCAACGCCAGCCAGGAACAAAGTGCCGGTATCGAACAGGTCAACCGTTCGATCATCGAAATGGATGCCATGACGCAGCAAAATGCCGCGCTGGTGGAAGAAGCCGCCGCTGCCGCCCAGTCGCTGCAGGATCAGGCCAGCGAACTGGCCCACGTGGTCAGCGTCTTCAAGCTGGTCGAAGGCGAAGTCGCCCAGGCAGTGCAGCAGTCGGTTCTGGAAACCGCGCCGGCCGCAACCCCGGTCAAGCCGGCCGCGCGTCCTGCCGCCAAGGCCAAGCCAGCGCTCAAGCGTCCGGCCGCCGCAGCGCCAGCCGCGCCCGCCAAGCCAAAGAAAATCGCCAGCGCCGCCAATAGCGACGAGTGGGAAGAGTTCTGATTCGCAGTCTTTAGCTTTTTCGAAGTGGAAGTGGAGGGAATGATGAATACCAATGCGCGTTATCTCAGTGTTCTTGCAGCCTTGACGATGTCGGTAGTGGGAGGCGCGGCCATCGCGGCCGAGGTTCCCGCCGTCTTCAACGCCGGCGCTTGCAAGGCCGAATATCCGAAGGCATCGCTGATGAATGAGGAGCAAGGCACGGTCTCGATGTCGTTCCTGGTCTCCCCGGACGGCAGCGTGGTCGAATCGAAGCTGGAGAAAACCAGCGGCTTCAAGAACCTGGACAAGGCGGCGATCAAGTCGATCTCCGCGTGCAAGTTCAAGCCTGGTACCAAGGACGGCGCACCTGCGCAGACCTGGACCAAAGTCGACTACGCCTGGAAGCTCGACTAATATTCCCCCCGCCGGCCGCGCCTGAACCTGGCGCGGCCGCGCTCCCCCTCAGCCGCGCGCTGCTTGCCCGGCCACACTGTTACGCTCCCTGTGTTGTCAACTTCTTCAGCTGGACAGGAAGCTCACTATGCGACTCTTTTCCTCCGCTTGCGCTGTTGCCGTGCTGGTCTTGTCGGGCTGCGCCAGTACGCCGCCGGCACCACCCGTTTCCCTGATCAATAGTCTGTCCTTCGATAATCCCATGACGGGCAAGCGCGACGGCCTGCGCTCGGCCTGGCCGCTGCACAGCCTGGCCGGCAGCAGCGAACGCTTTCCGCTGGCCCAAGTGCGCCAGTGCGATGCCGCCGGCGTTTGCAGCTGGGGCGTGCTGGACGCACAACGGAGTTTCGGCAAAGTTACGCCAGTGGAGGGTGGGGTTGAGGTCGAGCTCGATCTGCTGGTGAACGTTGACCGCCGCCAGCAGGTGGCGCGCGCGGAACAGAACGGCGGCATGACCATCCCGGCCGACGTGGCCGCGCTGGAAGCGAAGCGGCGCGTGCAGCGTACGCTGACGCTGCCATTTGGGAAAGTGGAGAGCATCGCGCTCGACTTCGGCATCCGCTTTGAGCTGTGCGCCTTCCGTCTCGATGGCGCCGGCAAACCGCTGGAGCAGTGCGCCTTGCCGTATTTTTGATTAGTAAACAATTTCGTTTACTTATTGCCGGGCTAGTCGTATAGTCGGGCCCATGCACACCAAGCTTCTGATCGCCTCCGCCTGTCTGCTGGGCCTGTTTGCCACCATTGGCGCCTCCCTGCCATATCCCATTCTGCCGCCGTTGTTCGCCTCGGGCGCCAGCAACGGACTCAATACCTTCATGGGCTTGCCGCCCAAGTTCCTGTTCGGGCTGGCCCTGACCATCAATCCGCTGGGACTGCTGATCGGCAACGCGCTGCTGGGTCCGCTCTCGGACCGCTACGGCCGCCGTCCACTGCTGCTGCTGACGGCGTTCGGCGCGGCCATCGGCCATGCGGTGACGGCCTGCGCCTTGCTGATGGAATCGTATCCCCTGTTTATCGTCGCGCGGTTTGGCACCGGCCTGATGGAAGGCAATGGCGCGGTCGCGCGCGCCATGCTGGCCGACAAGCTGGAAGGCGATCTGCGCGTGCGCGCCCTGTCATGGCTGAATGGCGCGTTTTACATGGGCTGGCTGGCCGGCCCCTTGCTGGCCGGCGCCACGCTGGTGTTCGGTGTGACCGTGCCATTCTGGGTGGCCTGCGCGGCGCTGGTGATGACCGCGGCCATGGTGGCGCTGGCCTTGCCGCGCGAAGCGCCTTCCAAAGCGACCAGTTCCTGGTGGGAGGTGGCGCGCGGCCAGCACGCCTTTAACCTGCTGCGCCACACCGAACTGCGCATGCTGTTCATTGTCCAATTGGCGTACACCTGCGGCGTGACAGCCTTCTACGAGTTCTATCCATTGTGGCTGGTGGAATTGGCCGGCTACGGCGCCACCGGCATCGCCTGGCTGACGGCCGCGCTGTGCGGCCTCATGACGCTGACGTCGCTGGTTGCCGGCCGTCCCAGCACCATCGCGCCCTTGCGCCGTGCGGCCTGGAATGCCAGCGCGGTGGCTGCCGCCGTGGCGCTGGTGGCAGTGGGCAATGTGTGGATCGGCATCGCCGCCATCATCCTCTTTGGCATTCCCAATGCGTTCTACAACGCCGTGGTGCCGGGCTGGTGTGCGGAGCGCTTCGGCAGCTTTGGGCACGGCGCGGTGATGGGGCTGCTGTCGACCACCTTCTGCCTGGCCAACATTCTGATGGCGCTGGCAGGCTCGGTGCTGACCTTGCTCGATACGCGCCTGATTCTCCTGCTGGGCGCCGCACTGGCAGCCTGGGCGGGCTGGCGCCTGCGCGGCTGGCGGGTGCAGATGACCGGGCCGGCAGCGCTGACACAGGCAGCGCCATGAAGTCTTCCGATCAGATTCTGTTTCTGCTGAAAACACGCGGCCCCAGCACCGCGCAAGCGCTGGCCGAGTCGCTCGACATTACCTCCATGGGCGCGCGGCGCCAGCTGGAGGCGGCCCTGGAAAAAGGCCTGGTCAGCTTCGAAGACCAGGCCGACAAAGTGGGCCGGCCCGCGCGCCGCTGGCAGCTGAGCACGGCGGGCCACGCGCGCTTCCCCGACCGCCACGCCGACCTGACCGTGCAACTGATCATGCAGGCGCGCGCCGTGTTTGGCGAAGCGGGCCTGGACCAGCTGATTGCCGCGCGCGACCAGGCCATCGAAGCCAATTACCGGATGGAAGTGGAACAGCAGCCGGGACTGGCGTCGAAAGTCCACGCGCTGGCCCGCGCGCGCGACGCCGAAGGCTATATGGCCGAGACCGAGGTTCGCGCCGACGGCAGCGTTCTGCTGGTGGAAAATCATTGCCCGATCTGCGCGGCGGCGCGCGAATGCCAGAATTTCTGCCGTGCCGAGCTTGCCATTTTTCAGCGCGTGCTGGGCGACGATTGCCAGGTGGAACGGGCCGAGCACCTGCTGTCGGGCGATCGCCGCTGCGTGTATCTGATCCGCCCCGTGTGACGCGGGTAGAATGCGGCCATGGCAGCCGATCTCCCGACCCCGCCCCCGCTGACCCTGCGCGCCGCCAAGCCTATTGATGCCGCGCGCATCGGCACGCTCTTTAGCCAGTTGGGCTACGCCACCCCGCTCGCGCATCTGCAAGCGCAATTGCAGGCGCCGGATGCCGACGTGGTCGTCGCCATCCACAGTGAAATGGTCGTGGGCGTGCTCGTCATGCACGTATTCACGCCGCTGCATGTGGCCCGCCCCTGGGCCGTGATTTCGTCGCTGGTGGTGGATGAAACGCTGCGTTCGCTGGGAGCGGGCGCTGCGCTGGTGGCGCACGCGCAGCAGCTGGCGCTGGCGCGCAACTGCGCGCATGTTGAACTATCCTGCAGCGAACGGCGCACCGATGCGCACCGTTTTTACCTGGCCCAGGGCTTCGTGGAATTGCGCAAACGCTTCGTCAAACCGCTCTGAATCAGCACAAGTGTGGTATTTTGTGCAAACAATTGCTCTAAAGGATTGTTAATAATGCTACACTGGGCGCCGTTCCTAGCGCGACAACCCGCAACTCGCGCTATTTGCAGCCAAATCCTTTCATCCCGGCTGCCGTTGTCTTAGAGTAATTCAGGAAGCCCCATGAGTGCACGACCGTTCACACTGAGCGCCGCGTCCGACCTTACCCAGCACGCATTGCAGGCGGACATACTCGACGCTGAACATCAGTTCGAGGCCGTGCACAGCCATGCCGGGGGCGCCATGCTGTTCTTCATCGGCAGCGGCGAGGTTTTCAGCGTGGCCAAGGAGGAAGCGGGGCGCACGCATGGCTGGACCCGTTCCGACCTGTCGAGCGCGCAGACCCGGCGCGATTTCCCCTGGGGGGCCAGTTGCACCCGCTTTGCCGCGGTGCAGGGCGAGTCGGGCAATATCGATCTGGCCATGGTGCTGTCCGACGGCAGCGATGACCACCTCTACCTGAGCCTGGGAAATTCCGACGCCGACCTGGCCTGGACCGATGATCCGAGCTGGTTACCCTGTCCCTACGATGCCGAATTCAGTACCGCGCCGGACACCATTCAGATCGCCGGCGTGATGATCAGCGACGCCAGCGACCGCTATGAAATCGTGGTCGACCTTATTGCCAATCCGGGCGAGCAGGCACGGGTGCTGCGGCGCTATCGCCTCGACCTGAGTACGCCAAGCCATCCGGCCTGGATCGCGCTGGGCGGTGGCGCTGGCCCGCTGCTGGAGGGCATGGCGACCTGCGTGGGGCGCGTTGACGCCAGCGAGGGGCTGTACACGCTGGCGACCAGCAACGGCCGGCGCCGCCTGCACTACGCCGAACTGCACGGCGAAGCGGGCCAGAGCGCTGCGCTGCCGCTGGCCTTGCGCGTGCCCGGCGAGCGGGCACCGGATGCCATCGCGACCTGCCGCAACCTCGACAACAGTACCGACTTGTATATTGCCGCGCGCGGCGGCCTGTATCTGATGACTGCCGGCGGCCAGCGCGCTGGCGATGGATTGCTGCTGGTGCAGAGCCCATTATTCGACAATGTGACGTGCATGCGCGCGCTGGTGGCGGGCGACAGGGTGGTGCTGTGGGCCCTGAACCGCGACGGCGCGCTGTTCTACCTGGGTTGCGCGCTGGGCCAGGCCGCCGATCCCGCGGCCTGGAGCAACCCGCTGTGTACGCTTGCGGGCATCAGCGCGTTTTCCCCTTTCCACGACCGCCTGCACGGCGCGCTGGTGGTGCTGGCGCGCGGCGCCGACGGTCTGATCAAGTCGGTGAAATCGCCCGTGACCGGGCTGTGGAACCGGCGCCGGATCACGCTGCCGCCGTCCAATTTGCTGCAGCCGGCACTTAGCACAGCCGCTTACGTGACGTGCATCCGCGTGGCCGACGGCGCGGGCAAAGCGGCCGGCCATGCGGCGGTGCAATTGAGCGCGAGCAGCGCGACCTCGGTGTACGTCAACGGCCTGTACCGCATTGTCGGCCCGGTCGCGATCAGTGTGCAAACCGATGGCGAGGGCGCGCTCACCATCATCGAAAATGTCAGCGGCCTGGCCGGCGCCCGCTTTGAAGCGCATGCCGGCGGCTGCAGCATTTCGGTCAACCCGATGGAGCAGGCCTTCCATACCGCAGCGGGCATGGCGGAGGATGTGGCCTTGTCACGCGCGTATCTGGCACTGGGTGCGCGTGGCCCCGTGGCGAGCGGCGCTGTGCCCGCAGCGCCGGCAGGCTTTCCGCATGCATTGCACGGTGACGCGGGTGATTTGTTCAGCTGGCTGGAGTGCGGCACTGCCGGCAGCGCCAGGATCGTGCACGACAGCGTGACGGGCCTGTGGCACATACTTGCAACGATCGGGGATCAGCTTTTCCATGGCGTGCTCGACTGCATCGAAAAGATTGTCGCGGCCAGTTTGTGGGTGATCGCCTCTGTCAGGGGCGACGCCCCCGGGCGCTCGAACTGGCCACCGCAGCTGCCCTTGCCGGGACAACGTCCTTCCGCTTCCTAGATCGGCGCCGGCAATATGGGGACGGCCCCCTCGCGGAGGCATGACCGGCTTGCAGTTGCAAGCTTCAATTGACCGAAGCGAGCCGTGCGCGCCGCGCTTCCTGGCGCCGGTCGTAGTTTTCGATCAGGAGTTCTTGCGCCAGTTCGTCGCCAATGCCGCGCAACTTTAAAAAGCGCTGGGCCGCATCACTGCCGAAGGCGCGTTGCAATGCGGCTGCTTCCGTAATTTGCGTGGCGGTTTCGCGATCCTGACGGCGTTCCTGCTGGCGGCGTTCAATCTCGTCCATGTCATTCTCCTCGGTATATGATGTCTTTATAGCACGAGAAAGCGCTGCACGGTTGAAAGTGCATCCTCCATCGGTTTGCCATAAAAACGCAGTAAGGCAAAGAGTGGATTGGAGACAATTTCTTCACCGCTATGCGTGGCATCGTGCCCGCAATTGCCGCAGGTATGGCGGCGGTGCGGGCGCTCGGCAAAGGCGCCCAGATCCAGATGCGGATGGGCGCAGCGACGGCATTCCACGCAGCCGAGCGCGCGTCCCGCCTGCTTGGCTGCCAGCAAGGCCGATACCGCAGGCGGCGTCAGATTGACCTGCACGATGTCTTCGCTGCTGAACAGGCGCGTGCTGCGGTCGTAGGCAATCGCCAGGGCGGGGCTGGAAGCGGGCAGGGCAGAGTGACGCAGGTCGACCAGTGGCGGCGCCAGCAGGTAGCCCACAGGCGCTTCCGCGCGGGCGCAGCTGCGTTCGCCGGTCGCCAGGGCGCTTGCCAGGTCGGCCTTGGTGCCCCAGTAGTGCTGATGGCTGCGGCACCAGGCGCGCGCGGCCCCGTTGCGGAACTTGCCGGCGGCGACCAGCGCGCAGCGCAGGCGCGCATCGGGGCCGCTGCTGTGCGGGAACTGTCCATATACCAGTGGGGTGCTGACCGTGATATGGCCAACCGTCGCCTGGTGCGGCCAGCAGATCGCGGCCGCTTCCTGCATCAGTCCGAATGGGCGGTGTAGAGGCCGCCCTTGCCGTCCGGCAGCCAGGTCTCGGCCAGGTCGGAGCTGACATCGAAGAAACCGAGCGCGTGCTTGCCGGCCAGACTGAACACGGCTTCCCAGGCGGCGTCCACGTTGTCCCAGCCGAAGGTCATGTAGATGAGCGCGCTGCCGATGGTGTAGTCGGTGCCGTTACCGTCGTCTTCCGTAAGCGGCGGAAAGGTCGCGCTGATGTCCTGGTAGAAGGCGCGCAGGGCGGGCGTGCAGACCGCCGGGTCGTCGTAGCCGTGGCCTTCCTCCCATTCGGACTGTTCGTCATACCAGTCCAGGAAGGGGCCACGCTTTTTGGCCGGGGCGGCGGCGGGGTCGAAAACCATCAGGTCGTAGCTCATGCGCGGTGCGTTCCATGTGAAGAGGGCTTGATTCTACCCGCCTGGCGCGGCCGCAAAAAACAAAAAAGCCGGCACAAGGCCGGCTTTTCGGAAAGACGGGGAAAACCGTCTTAGAAGCTGACGCGAACGCCGAAGCCGATGTTCTGTGCCTTCAGGTGGCCGCCGTCTTCTTTCACGACTTTGCCGAAGTTTTCGTACTGAGCGATTGCCAGAACTTCTGGGGTGATTGCGTACGAAACGCCGAAGCCCAGTACTGGGGTGGTTTCGCGGGTTTTTTCGCTGGCGACTTCAAAAGCCGAGAAACGGGTGCTGGTCGAAGCAACGCCGATTTTAGCGGTCAGAGCGAACTTGTCGTTCAGTGGGAACGAACCAGTTGCTGCCAGGTAGGTAACGGTTGGGTGAACGGTGATGCTTGCATCTTCTTCGAAACGCATTTTGTTCAGGTCGACGTAGCCGAGTTCAGCGCCGAAGTTCTTGGTGAACTGGTAGCCGCCGAAGAACGAACCGGAGACATCGTGGTCTTTGACCGAACCAACATCGTCGAAGGTGGCTTTCTGGTTAGCGTAGCCAACGGTGCCGCCCAGGTAAACTTGTGCACTTGCAGCAACTGGAGCGATGGAGGCGGCTGCGATCAGAGCGATCAGGAGATTCTTTTTCATGGTAGTCCCAAATAAAGGTTGTGCTGTCTCTCAGATGGACAGCGGGAGACATTATATACAAGCAAGGCAAACTCTGCACCAAAGGGGCGCGGTTTTTGTTGTTTTTGGGGAATATGTATTGTATGTATAGTATTGCGTTTTGGAATGTGCAGACGCAAAAAAACCACCTCGGGGGTGGCGTTTTCGCTTGCAAGAAAATGGGGTGGCTGATGGGGCTCGAACCCACGACAACAGGAATCACAATCCTGGACTCTACCAACTGAGCTACAGCCACCACTGACCTGCAATTTGTTCCGATGTTTCCGGGACAGCTCGAAATTATACAAACTTCTAAGCGAACTGGCAAATCTAATTCTTACATTGCTGCAGCGACGTTCGTTTCTGCCCCGAGCCGCACTTCTTCCACCGTCTGAACCAGGCCCAGCAGGCTGAAAAATGCCCCGGCCAACGCCGCCTCGGCACCCGTGGTGTAAGCGCGCAGGTAGGGCGGCGCATCGTTGGACGGGTTGAGCGTGCCTGCGGCCGTGAGCAGGCGCGCCAGTTGCCGTGCAACGGCGTGACCGGTGTCGATCAGCAGCACCTCGCCGCCCGCGTGCTGCGCGATGATGCTTTCGATCGCGGCCTGGACGAAGGGATAGTGGGTACAACCGAGCACCAGCGTGTCTGCACCTTGTTGGAGCAGCGGCGCGACAAAACGTTCCAACATGGTGCGCGTGGCCGGATCGTCGAGCTGGCCGCGTTCGATCTGTTCCACCAGGCCCGGGCAGCCCTGCAGCAGAAACTCGGCTTTGCTGGCGGCCGTGATCTGGTCGCGCAGCACCAGGAATTTTTCACCGGCGATGGTGACGTTGGTGGCGATGACGCCGACCTTGCCGTTACGGGTGGCCGCCGCAGCCGGCTTGAGACCGGGCTCCACGCCCACGATGGGCATGAGCGGGTAATGCGCACGCAGCAGCTTGATGGCGGCCACGGTGGCCGTATTGCAGGCCACCACGAGCGCCTTGGCGCCCCGGGCAATGAGAAACTGCGCTACCGCCAGCGAACGTTCGGCCACGACTTGCTCCGGCTTGTTGCCGTAAGGCGCAAAACCGGAGTCGGCGAAGTACAGCAAATGCTCGTGCGGGAGCTGCGCGCGGATATGCCGCAGCACCGACAAGCCGCCGACGCCGGAGTCGAACACGCCGATGGGGGCATCGGCGCTGACGGTTGGTGCAATCATCAGGCCGTGACGACTGGCACGTTCAGGGCTTCGATTCTTGCTGCCCATTCTTTAGGACCGGTGGTGTGCACCGAGGTTCCGTTGGCATCCACGGCGACGGTGACCGGCATGTCGGTCACGTCGAACTCGTAGATCGCTTCCATGCCCATGTCGTGGAAACCGAGCACCTTGGCGCTCTTGATGGCCTTGGAGACCAGGTAGGCCGCGCCGCCGACCGCCATCAGGTAGGCCGACTTGTGCTTCTGGATCGACTCGATGGCGGCAGGACCGCGCTCGGCCTTGCCGATCATGGCGATCAGGCCGGTCTTTTCCAGCATCATGTCGGTGAACTTGTCCATGCGGGTGGCGGTGGTCGGACCGGCCGGGCCGACGGCTTCGTCGCGCACCGGGTCGACCGGACCCACGTAGTAGATCACGCGGTTGGTAAAGTCCACCGGCAGCGGCTCGCCCTTGGCCAGCATGTCCTGGATGCGCTTGTGCGCGGCATCGCGGCCCGTGAGCATCTTGCCGTTCAGGAGCAGGGTCTGGCCCGGCTTCCAGGAAGCGACTTCTTCTTTGGTGAGCGTGTTCAGGTCGACGCGGCGCGATTTCTCGGTGTCCGGCGTCCAGTGCACGTCTGGCCAGGTCGACAGCGATGGCGGCTCCATGTAAGCCGGGCCCGAACCGTCGAGCACGAAGTGGCCGTGACGGGTGGCCGCGCAGTTCGGGATCATGGCCACTGGTTTGGATGCGGCGTGGGTCGGGTGCATCATGATTTTCACATCGAGCACGGTGGTCAGGCCGCCCAGGCCCTGCGCGCCGATGCCGAGCGCGTTGATGCGGTCGCACAGTTCGATGCGCAGCTCTTCCAGCTTGTTCTGCGGGCCGCGCTGCTTGAGTTCGTACATGTCGATGTCGTCCATCAGCACTTCCTTGGCCATGAGCATCGCTTTCTCGGCAGTACCGCCGATGCCGATGCCGAGCATGCCAGGCGGGCACCAGCCGGCGCCCATCAGCGGCACGGTCTTCATGACCCAGTCGATCAGGGAGTCGGAAGGGTTGAGCATGACGAACTTGGTCTTGTTCTCGGAGCCGCCGCCTTTGGCTGCCACGCGCACGTCGACGGTGTTGCCTTCAACCAGTTCCACATGGACCACCGCGGGCGTGTTGTCCTTGGTGTTCTTGCGGTCGAACTGCGGGTCGGCCACGATGGAGGCGCGCAGCTTGTTGTCGTCAAAGTTGTAGGCGCGGCGCACGCCTTCGTTGACGGCGTCGGAGACGGTGCCGCTGAAGCCTTCAAAGCGCACGCCCATGCCGATTTTGAGGAACACGTTGACGATGCCAGTGTCCTGGCAGATGGGCCGCTTGCCTTCGGCGCACATGCGCGAATTGGTCAGGATCTGGGCGATGGCGTCCTTCGCGGCCGCGCTTTGCTCGGTCTCGTAGGCGCGCGCCAGGTGCTGGATGTAATCAGCCGGGTGGTAATAGCTAATGTACTGGAGGGCGGCTGCGACTGATTCGATCAGGTCGTCTTGCTTGATGACGGTCATGGCGTTCTCTTAGTGATGATTGGGTTTCGACTGATTCTGGGTGCCGATCATGATGCGGTCCGTATAGGCGATGGCAAGCGCGGACAGCAGGAACACCAAGTGGATGACGGTCTGCGCTATCAGGACTGTTTCGGAGTAATTGGCCGCGTTGATAAAGGTCTTCAGCAGGTGAATCGAGGAGATGCCGATGATCGCCATCGCAAGCTTCGTTTTCAGCACCGACGCATTCACGTGCGACAGCCATTCCGGCTGGTCCGGGTGGCCATCAAGGTGCATGCGGGAGACGAAGGTTTCGTATCCGCCAACGATAACCATGATCAGCAGGTTGGAAATCATGACCACGTCAATCAGGCCCAGCACGACCAGCATGATCGTTGCCTCGTTCAATTTCGCAGGGCGGATTGCCGCTGCGCCATTGATGCCTGGGGTGGCGACCGCATCAAGAATATGCTGCAGCGATGCTGCATTGCCGAGCACGGCGCCGATGAGATCCTTCAGTTCGACCCAGAAATGGAACACATAAACGCACTGCGCCAGGATCAGACCGAGGTACAGCGGCAACTGCAGCCACCGGCTCATGAAGATCAGATTATTCAGCGGGGTCAGCTTGCGCGGGGTACCTTCGAAACGTGGTTCAGACATTGAAATATAACTCCAGAGAAAGGCAAAAAATTTCGATGCGTCATTTTACCTGAGAGTTCTTTCCGTGAGGATCAATGCGCTATGCATCGTCTCCTTTTGATGTGGGCCATAAGACCACTTCCCCTATGAAACATTGGTAGAATCATCAGCGTCTACAATGCCTGCCCGGAGGCTGAAGGTGTACTATCAACCGGCAGAATTGGCCCATGTAAGGGCGCAGTAAGCGACTCACGCTATCTTGTTAGCAAAATTATTACACTCACTGGAGACAAGCATGGCAAGCACCGAAGTCAGTCAGGAAAACCAAGGGTTGCAGGAAAATCGCGTATTCGCGCCGCCACCCGCGTTTGTCGCCAACGCCGCCATTCCCGGCATGGACGCTTATAAAAAGCTGTGCGCCGAAGCGGAAAGCGACTACGAAGGTTTCTGGGCGCGCCTGGCCCGTGAGAATATCGAATGGCACAAACCGTTCACCACCACGCTGGATGAATCGAATGCGCCTTTCTACAAATGGTTCCCGGATGGCGAGCTGAACGTCTCCTACAACTGCCTGGACCGCAACCTCAAGAACGGCAACGCCAACAAGACCGCCATCATCTTCGAGGCGGACGACGGCACGGTTAGCCGCGCGACCTACCAGGAACTGTACGAAAAGGTCTGCAAGTTTGCCAATGGCCTGAAATCGCGCGGCATTAAAAAGGGCGACCGCGTCATTATCTACATGTCGATGTCGGTGGAAGGCGTGGCAGCGATGCAAGCCTGCGCCCGTATCGGCGCCACCCACTCGGTGGTGTTTGGCGGCTTTTCCGCCAAGTCGCTGCAGGAGCGGATTATTGACGCGGGCGCCGTTGCCGTCATCACGGCCGACGAACAACTGCGCGGCGGCAAACACCTGCCACTGAAAACCATCGTCGACGAAGCGCTGGCGCTGGGCGGCTGCAGCACCATCAAGGACGTAATCGTCTACAAACGCACGGGCGGCGACATTCCCTTTACCGCCGGGCGCGACCTGTGGCTGCACGAGCTGGTGGACAGCCAGCCGGCCGAATGCGAACCGGAATGGGTTGACGCAGAGCATCCGCTGTTCATTCTCTACACGTCCGGTTCGACCGGCACACCGAAGGGCGTGCAGCATTCCAGCGGCGGTTACCTGCTGTGGGCCGCGCTGACGATGAAGTGGACCTTCGACATCAAACCGTCGGACGTATTCTGGTGCACGGCCGACATTGGCTGGGTTACCGGCCACAGCTACATTGCCTACGGCCCGCTGGCAGTGGGCGCGACCGAGGTGGTGTTCGAAGGCATTCCAACCTACCCGAACGCCGGCCGCTTCTGGGAAACCATCGCCAAGCACAAAGCCACCATTTTCTACACCGCACCAACGGCGATCCGCTCGCTGATCAAGGCGGCCGACGTAACGCCGGCCGTGCATCCGAAGAACTACGATCTGTCGAGTCTGCGTTTGCTGGGTTCGGTGGGTGAGCCGATCAATCCGGAAGCGTGGATGTGGTACTACCGCAATGTGGGCGGCGAGCGCTGCCCGATTGTGGACACCTTCTGGCAGACCGAAACGGGCGGCCACATGATTACCCCGCTGCCGGGTGCAACGCCAATGGTGCCGGGTTCCTGCACCTTGCCGCTGCCAGGCATCATGACAGCGATTGTGGACGAGGCAGGTGTGGATGTGCCGAACGGGCAGGGCGGTATTCTGGTCGTTAAGCGGCCGTGGCCAGCGATGATCCGCACCATCTGGAACAACCCGGACCGCTTCAAGAGCAGCTACTTCCCGGACGAGCTGGGCGGGCGCATGTACCTGGCCGGCGACGGCGCCATCCGCAACAAGGAAACGGGCTACTTCACGATTACCGGCCGCATCGATGACGTGCTGAACGTTTCGGGCCACCGCATGGGCACGATGGAGATTGAATCGGCGCTGGTGGCCAATCCGATCGTGGCGGAAGCTGCAGTGGTGGGCAAGCCGGACGACACGACCGGCGAATCGATCTGCGCGTTCGTGGTGCTGAAGCAGGCACGGCCGACCGGCGAAGAAGCCAAGAAGCTGGCGCTGGAGCTGCGTAATTGGGTGGCGAAAGAGATTGGCCCGATCGCCAAGCCGAAGGAAATCCGCTTTGGTGACAACCTGCCGAAGACCCGCTCCGGCAAAATCATGCGCCGCCTGCTGCGCGTGCTGGCGAAGGGCGAGACGATCACACAGGACATCTCGACGCTGGAAAACCCAGCAATTCTGGAGCAGCTGAAAGAAGCCTCGTAACAATAAGATGGGGCGGCCGAACAGCCACCCCGATCGTCCTCGCGAAGGCGGGGACCTATAGCACCTATGCTCAGTAGTGCTCAAGGTTCCCCTCCCAGACCCAATTCTTTTGCAGTTGATTGAATCTCTGCTATACTATGCGGCTTCGTTCAGGCGAAGAAGTAATGCAGGAGAGATGGATGAGTGGTTGAAGTCGCACGCCTGGAAAGCGTGTATAGGTTCATAGCCTATCCGGGGTTCGAATCCCCGTCTCTCCGCCAGGAATTGAAAAAGCCCTTGTAAATCAAGGGCTTTTTTTCGTCCAAGTCATCCTTGCAACTCATCCTTACTGCTTAGATTTTTGCCGCTTGGGATAGTTTTGGGATAGTTGCTCTATCGCAGCGTCGACTTTTCGCATTTCCAACTGATCGTCTACACTGCTTATCCACTTTGCGTAGACCTCAAAAAACATCCTCAAGCTGTGACCGAGCTGTTTGGCCAGAAAGGCAGGCTTTGCTCCACTCATCAGTCCAATGGTCGCG
>DASWMN010000258.1:0-20478 GCA_036399735.1 Telluria sp.
AGACGATATAGGCGCCGTAGAAGGGGCCGAAGAACGAGACCTTGAGGTAGCCCAGATCCGGCTTCTCGACGAAGTAAGCCTTGCCTTCAGCGTCTTTCCATTCGGACTTTTCCTTGTTGTAGCCGCGATTCAACACTTTCAGGCCGCCATCGTCGCGCAGGCTGTATTCAGCGGTGACGTGGTCCAGGCCGCGCTCGAAGGAATGGTCGAGGCGGGCAATCTCATACCATTTGCCCAGATATTTCTGCGTATTGAAATTGCCGACAGGCTCGATATTTTCGGGCTTGGACACGCAGCCGGCCAGCAGCAGTGCGGCCATGATCCACAGTTTGTTCATGTTCTTCTCCCTGGAAGTGCTTGCAATTGCGGCAATTCTAGCCCATGCAAGGCGAGCTCGTCCCTCAGAGTGTCAACAGTGCGGGCAACACCCGCTCGGCGGACTGTTCGACCTTGAGCGCGAGCATGTCGTCGGCGCGCGTCTTGCCCAGATTGACGGCGGCGATCGGCTTGCCTGCGGCGGCGGCCATGCGGCAAAAACGAAAGCCCGAAAACACGATCAGGGATGAGCCGATCACCAGCAGCGCGTCGGCCGCTTCCATGTCGGCGAGGGCTTGGGCGGTGCGCCCGGCAGGCACGCCATCGCCGAAAAACACCACGTCGGGCTTGAGCATGCCACCGCAATGCACGCACCAGGGAATGTGGAACTCGGCCAGTGCGTCCGGTTCGAGTTCGGCGTCGCCGTCGGGCAGGGCACGCGCCGCCACGCTGGCCAGGCCCGGATTGGCATCGTGCAGCTGCTGCTGGACAAAGGTGCGCGTGAAGCTGGCCTGGCATTCCAGGCACACCACGTGGTGGATGCTGCCGTGTAGTTCCAGCACGCTGCCGCTGCCGGCGCGCTGGTGCAGGCCATCCACATTTTGCGTCATCAGTTTGCCCAGGCGGCCTTGCGCCTCCAGCGTGGCGAGCGCCTTGTGGCCGGCGTTGGGCGCCGCGCGCGACAGGGTAGGGTAACCAGCCATGCTGCGCGCCCAGTAGCGCCGGCGCACCGCGTCATGCTTGATAAAGTCCGGGCCCTGCACGGGCGGTTTGCCGCGCCGCACGCCGTCCTTGTCGCGGTAATCGGGGATGCCCGAGGCGGTACTCAGGCCGGCCCCGGTGAGGACCAGCAGGCGCGGGTGGCGGTCGATGAAGTCGGCGAGTTGGCGCAGCGGTTCGGACATGGCGTCCATTTTATGCTATCTGCGCGCCGAGAACACGATGCCCGCCACAATCAGGAAGAAGGCCCCCGCATGGTACAGATGCGGCGTTTCGCCAAGAAAGGCGGACGAAAAAATGGCGGCAAACAGCGGTGTCAGATTGGTAAAAAATGCACCGACACTGGGACCGGCGCGCTGCACCCCCGCACCCCAGCAGCGGAACGCGATGATGGCCGGGCCGATGGCCACATACAGCAGGGCGGCGAGCACCGGCCAGCTCCAGGCAATCGCCACATCCTGCAGCGCCCATTCACCGGCGGCGAACAGGCCTGACCACAAGACCCCGTAGATCACCTGCGCCAGCAGGAACACGGCCCAGTCGGCGTGCTCCTGGGGCCGGTCCGCGCTGGTGCGGGTCAGCATCCAGCTGTAGAACGACCAGGCGATGGTGGCCAGGATCATGTACACGTCGCCGGCCACCAGCCGCATGGCCAGCAGCAGATCCCACTGGCCGCGGCACAGCACCAGCAGCACGCCGGCGATCGACAGTACCGCGCCGGCGATCTGGCGCCGGGTGACGGGGGCCTGGAAGAACAGGGCGCCGACCAGCATCATCCAGACCGGCATGCCGGCGGCGACCAGGGTCACATTGATCGGGGTGGAGCTTTGCAGCGCCAGATACTGGAAGGAGTTGTACAGGCCAATGCCGAGCAGGCCAAGCAGGGCGTAGCGGCGCCAGTTGGCGACCAGACTGCAGCCCGGGCCGAACAGGGCGCGGCCCAGCGGCAGAAGAATCAGCAGGGCGATCGACCAGCGCAGCAGGTTGAGCGTCATGGGCGGCACCGCGTCGCGCACCAGACGGCCAACGATGGCGTTGCCTGCCCACAGCAGCGGGGGCAGCGTCAGCAGGGCGATGGTCGAGGGTGAGAGGCGTGAGTTCATTGGCACATCGCCCCGCGCAGGCTCTGGACGATAGCACGGCGCCGGATCCGGTCGCGTGCTATGCCCCCCGCGCGAGGGCGACCGGGGTTATCGGCGCGGTGGGGTGAGGACGCTCGGCAGCGCTTTCGGCAGCGTATTCGGATAATCGCGGCTGAAGTGCAGGCCGCGGCTTTCGCGCCGGGTCAGCGCGCTGTTGACGATCAGCGAGGCCACATCGACCAGGTTGCGCAGCTCCAGCAAATCATGCGTGATGCGGAAGTTGCGGTAGTACTCGTCGATTTCTTCCTTGAGCAGCGCAATCCGGTGCTGCGCGCGTTCAAGGCGCTTGGTGGTGCGCACGATGCCGACGTAATTCCACATGAAGCGGCGCAGCTCGTCCCAGTTGTGGGCAATGACCACTTCCTCGTCGGCGTTGGTGACGCGGCTTTCATCCCAGGCCGGCAGCGATGGCGTGTCGCCCTTTGGCATGGCGGCGATTTCGTGGGCGCAGGCGCGGCCCACCACCAGGCACTCGAGCAGCGAATTGCTGGCCAGGCGGTTGGCGCCGTGCAGGCCGGTGCAGGCGGTCTCGCCGACCGCGTACAGACCCGGGACGTCGGTGCGTCCGGCCAGGTCGGTGACGATGCCGCCGCAGGTAAAGTGCACCGCCGGCACCACAGGAATCGGCTCCTTGGTGATGTCGATCCCGAGCTCCAGGCAGCGCGCATAGATGGTCGGGAAGTGCTCCTTGAGGAACTCCGGGCTCTGGTGGCTGATATCGAGATGGACGTAATCGAGACCGCGTTTCTTCATCTCGAAGTCGATTGCGCGCGCGACCACATCGCGCGGGGCCAGCTCGCCCCGCTCATCGTACATCGGCATGAAGCGGGTGCCCGCCGCCGCGCCGGCTTCCGGCGGCAGCTTGAGCAGACCGCCTTCGCCGCGGATCGCTTCGGTGATCAGGAAGGACTTGGCGTAGGGGTGGTACAGGCAGGTCGGGTGGAACTGGATGAATTCCATGTTCGAGACGCGGCAGCCAGCCCGCCAGGCCATGGCAATGCCGTCGCCGGTGGCGGTGTCGGGATTGGTGGTGTACAGGTAGACCTTGCCGGCGCCGCCGGTGGCCAGCACGGTGTGCTCGGCCTCAAAGGTCAGTACCTGGCCGGTTTTCTCGTCCTGCACGTACAGGCCGTAGCAGTGCGGCTGGCTGCCCCCGGTGGGCTTGATCCCCAGCTTGTCGGAGGTGATCACGTCAATCGCGCAGTGCTGCTCGAACAGCGAGATGTTCGGATGCGCGCGCACCTTCTGTTCCAGTGTGACCTGGACCGCGTGTCCCGTGGCGTCGGCCGCGTGAATGATGCGGCGCTGGCTGTGGCCGCCTTCGCGGGTCAGGTGGAAACCCAGTTCGGCGGTGGCGTCGCGCGTGAACGGCACGCCTTGCTCGATCAGCCATTCGATCGCTTCGCGCCCATGTTCAACGATGAAACGGGTGGCCGCCTCGTCGCACAGGCCGCCGCCGGCGATCAGGGTATCGTCGATGTGCTGCTGGTGGGTGTCGCCCGAATCAAGCACGGCGGCGATGCCGCCCTGGGCCCAGTTGCTGGCGCCGTCGAGCAGGGCGCGCTTGGAAATGATGGCCACCGTGCGCGTTTGCGCCAGGTGGAGAGCAACCGAGAGGCCGGCGAGGCCACTGCCGACAATAGCGACGTCAAATTTCATGGTGAGCAAGGTGGGTTGTACGGAAACACCACTATAGTCTATTTGGCACGCCTTCGTCTGGCCTGCAGGAAATGGCCGGGAACGCTTGTTCATGGTCAATGCCGGGCCCGCCGCTCTCCGCCACACTCAAAGGGCTGTTTTTTCCCTCAGGCGGAGGCGCCCTTGATCCGTATTTTCAATCACTATGTTTCCAAAATGGCATTTATACTGCTATTGCTGGAACTGGTGATGCTGCTGGCAACCGTCAGCGTCGCGTCGGCGATCTGGGTCTCGGACGGTCAGGCCTATTTCAGCCCAGCCAATCTGTACATCTCCTCGCTGGCCTTTGCGCTGGTCATCATCTTCAGCATGAGTGCGCTGGGCATGTACCAGCACAGCGCGCAGGAGGGCATGCGCACCACACTGTTCCGTATCATGCCGTCGTTCGCGCTGGGCTTTGCGCTGCTGAGCGCACTGATCGCCATCCGCCCCGATCTGTCGGTCGGGCGCGGCATCAGCAGCGTCATCTTCGCACTAGGCGCCACGGGCGTGGTCCTGACCCGGCTGGTGGTCTTCAAATCGGCCGAGTCGGCCTTGCTGGAAGCGCGCCTGATCTTTATCGGCAGCGGACCGATGGCCAAGGAATGCATGGAACTGGCCTTTCGCAAATTCGGGTTTCACCAGTTCAAGGTGGTCGGCTGCCTGCCGGTCGAGGGGGAGATCAGTTGCGTGCCAGAGAGCTATCTGTTGCCGATGGCCGATTCCCTGCTGATGATGGCGCAAAAATACGAGGCCAGCGAGATTGTGGTCACCGTGGGCGAGCGGCGCAGCACGGCGTTCCCGGTGGACCAGCTGCTGCAGTGCGCGCTGGGCGGCGTGCGCGTGATCGACGCGGCCACATTCTTCGAACGCGAGGCCTGCCAGATCCGGCTCGATTCCCTGCAGCCGAGTTACCTGATCTTTGGAGGCGGCTTCGACCAGAGCTTCGTGCGTGCCAGTTCCAAACGCCTGTTCGACCTGCTTGCCAGTGTGCTGCTGTTTGTGCTGGGCCTGCCTGTGATGCTGGGCGCCGCAGCCGCCATCGCGATCGAAGGCAACGGCCCGATCTTTTACCAACAGGAGCGGGTGGGGCGGCACGGGCGCATCTTCAAGGTGCTGAAATTTCGCAGCATGCGCAAGAACGCGGAAGAGGGCGGTTTGCCAACCTGGGCGGCGGCCAACGATCCGCGCGTGACGCGGGTGGGACGGGTGCTGCGCACCCTGCGCATCGATGAGCTGCCACAGCTGTTCAATGTGCTCAAGGGCGACATGAGTTTTGTCGGCCCGCGCCCAGAACGTGCCTATTTTGTGGACCAGCTCATTTGCGATGTTCCGTATTACAACGTACGGCACGGCATCAAGCCCGGCATCACCGGCCTGGCCCAGGTGCGCTACCAGTACGGCGCCTCCAAGGACGACGCCGTGCAGAAATTGCAGTACGACCTCTACTACGTCAAGAACAACAGCTTGTTCCTCGATATTCTGATCCTGATCGATACGGTGCAAGTGGTCCTGCTCGGCAAGGGCAGTCGCTAAAGCAAGGAGAGCCGGATGGGCAAACGCAAGCTGCTGATTGTGGAGGATGACAAAGGGCTGCAAAAACAGCTGCGCTGGCATTTCGACGCTTACGAGGTCGTCTTCGCCACCGAGCAAGCAGGTGCGCTCGCACAAGTCAGACGCCACCAGCCGGCGGTCGTGACACTCGATCTCGGTCTGCCGCCCGACGCGGACGGCGCCAGCGAAGGCCTGGCCACCCTGGCGCGCATACTGGCGGAGGCGCCCGCGACCAAGGTGATCATCCTGTCAGGCAACCAGGAGCGCACCAATGCGCTCAAGGCGGTGGCGGTGGGGGCCTACGATTTCCACCAGAAGCCATGCCAGCCCGAACTGCTGGCCCTGGTCATTGAACGCGCCTTCGCCCTGCACGCGATGCAGCAGGAGAATATGCGCATGCTGCAGATCGAGGCCGATTCGCCGCTGGCCGGCATCGTCAGCCGTGATCCGGGCATGCTGCGCCTGTGCCGCAGCGTGGAGAAACTGGCGCCGTCCTCCGCGACTGTCATGCTGCTGGGGGACTCCGGCAGCGGCAAGGAGCTGTTCGCACGTGGCCTGCATGCCTTGTCGACACGCGCCGCGCATCGCTTCGTTGCCATCAATTGCGCGGCCATTCCCGACGAACTGCTGGAAAGCGAGCTGTTTGGCCACGAAAAGGGCGCCTTCACCGGCGCCGGACAACAAACTCTGGGCAAGATCGAAATGGCCCAGGGCGGCACCTTTTTTCTTGATGAAATTGGCGACATGGCGCTGGCGCTGCAAGCGAAATTGCTGCGTTTCGTACAGGAGCGCGTGATCGAGCGCATCGGCGGGCGCACGGAAATTGCCATCGATGCGCGCATTGTTTGCGCCACCCACCAGGATCTCAAGGCTTTGGTCAGCGCGGGGCGCTTCCGCGAGGATCTGTATTACCGGCTCAGCGAGATCGTGCTGGCCATTCCCCCGCTGCGCGAGCGGATTGGCGACAGCGTGCTGCTGGCGCACCATTTCAAGCATCGCTATTGCATTGCCGAGCGGCGCGGCCAGCTGCATTTTTCCCCGGAAGCCTTGCTGGCGATCGAACAGTATCCATGGCCGGGCAATGTGCGCGAACTGGAGCATTGCATCAAGCGCGCCGTCATCCTGTGCGAAGGACCGCAGATCCGGCCGCGCGACCTGGGTTTGCCGGACGGCGAACCGCAGGCCGCGCCGGTGAACCTGCGCAAGGCGCGCGAGGCAGCCGAGTACGATGTGATGGTCAGGGCGCTCGCCCGTGCCGATGGCTCGATCGTCAAGGCCGCCGAACTGCTGGGCGTGAGCCGCCCCACGCTGTACGATCTGATGCACCACCACGGCATCCGCAGTTCACCATGAAGCAATCCAGTTGGCGCTCAGTTCAGCAACCTCGTCGCGCCACTCCCGGCTGGCGAAGGTGTGGTTGGCCCCGGTGATCGTCACTTGCCGGCACGGCGAGGCATTGCGCTCCAGCAGGGCGGCAAACTGGCGGCCGATCCGGTCTTCGCTGCCGACAATGAGCAGCGCCGCGCCGTTCAGACAGGCCAGGCCGGCGACCAGGCGCTGCGGCAGCGGCAAATTGGCCTCGACCGCATGCGAATGGCGGGTCCCGACTTTCTTCCAGAAGCCGATTTCGCCGAACCGTGCCAGCAACTGCGGCAGCAGGGCGGCCTGGGCGTCCTGGTCGGCGCCGGCCCAGGGATTGAGCAACACCAGACCGCGCACGCGCGGATCGGTGTGGGCATACAGGGCGGCGGCACTGGCGGCGTCGCCCAGCGCCCAGATCACCACTTCAACCAGTTCCGGCATCTGGCGGAAGAATTCGTCGATGGCGGCGCGGATATCCTGGTCGATGGATGCCAGCTCCTGCGGCAGGGTGGCACTGTCGCCTTCGCTGTCGCCCATGCCGCGGCAGTCGAAGCGCATCACGGCGATGCCGCGTGGCGCCAGCAGGCGCGCCATCAGGGTGTACTGGCGATGGCTGCCGACCCGGTACTGGGGCGCGCAGCTCACCACCAGTACGCCACGCTGCAAAGGGCGCTCGGGCACGTCGATGATGCCGACCAGAGAATGACCTTCGCAGGAAAACTGCAAGGCGCGCTGTTCGGCTTTCATAAGCTGCCTGCGCAAAACACGGCGCTTGTCGCGTCCAGCAGCGCGCGGCATTCGACCATGCTGCCGCTCCAGAACGGCTGTCCTGCCACCGCGTGCAGCTGGACGCGGGTGCCGCCGGCGGCCCAGCGCGCCGCCAGACGCGCCGCCTCGGCCTTGAGTCGCTCCGGTGCGCCCGTGTGGCTGGCGAACCAGTGCACGCTGCAGGCTGGCAAGGCCATGCTGCCGGCGTCACAGGCGTCGATGGCGCGGGCGAGGGGCGCAACCAGTTCATAGCCGTTGATTTCGATCTGGCCCTGGGTGACCAGACGGGCGCGCAGCGCGGCGCTCGATTGCGGTCCTGTTTCGGCAGGCACACGCTGGCGCAGGAACTGGTTGATGCCACTGCGGCCGTTCAGGACAGGTTGCCACAGGATCAGGCCGTCGACCGGCGTGGCGCTGGCAAAGTCCAGGGCCAGCAAGGCGCCAAGACGTAAACCCCATAACTGCATCGGACCCTGGCTGCGCTCGGCCAGCCAGGCGAGCGCCGTGGCAAGGTCGCGTTTCCAGAGTTCCCAGCGGGCAGCGTTGAAGTCACCACAGCTGTCGCCACAGCCAAACAGGTCGATCTGCAGGACGGCAAAGCCGAGCGCGGCAAAACGGCGCGCCTGGAGCGCCGCCATACGCCGGCTGCAATTGAGTTCTTCGGCAAACGGGTGGACATACAGAATGCCGCCGCGCGGCGGCACTTGGGGCGCGGGCGCGTGATACAGGCTGAAACGGGTCCCCGGATCGGCGTCAAAGAAAAACGGTTCCACGCGCGGCGCGGATAGCAGCGGGGCGTTCATGCTCAAGCTCTCCTGCACGGCGCCGGCGGTGCCGGCAACGGCAAATTGGACGGCGCGAATCGCAGCCTTTTGGGCTGCCTTGCGCGCTCTCGGAAGTCTCCTCAATACCAGTGAATTAGACACCCCGGCCCGTGCCCTGATGTTGAGCACGCTCAAGTGCGGCCGTGTCAGTTTGCCAACGGGCGCCGCGCTGCTGCCCACGCATGATCTGATGCGCCAGCGCCAGCACGAACGGGGCGCCGCTGCTGTCCTTGGGGGTACAGCGGGGCAAGGCGTAAGGATCGCTGTCGTGACGCGCCGCAGCCGTCGCGGTCGTCACAGCCGCCTCGAAGCCTGCGCAGCGCAGCATGTTGGCGTGGCGGCGTTCAAAATCGGCCCCCGGGCTGCCGTTCGGGTAGGAAAACAGCGTAACCGGCGCCTGCACGATCTGCTCCAGCTGGCTGCGGCCATTGGCAATCTCGGCCCGTGCTTCGGCGTTCGACAGGCGCGCCAGCGGATGCTCGTTTACAGTACAGGCGCCAATACCCATGCCGGCCCGGTGCAGCGCCAACAGCTGGTCCGAGTGGAGCGCGGCCGGACCGCCGCTGTGCGCCATGTGCGCCATCCTGCGCATCCGCTCCAGCGCAGGCAGACTCGATAGTGCCGCAAGCAGCAGTTCAATCAGGGCGCGGCGCCGCTGCAGGCAGCCAACATCGAAGTTGCCGAAGCCGGCGCGTGCCAGACACAGGCGAGGACCCGCAGCACTGCGCACCAGTTCGATGACCGTGTCGCGCCAGCCCGCTTGTCCATCGAGCGCGCCGCTGGCGACAAAAAAGGTCGCAGTCACGCCATGGCGCTGCAGCAGGGGCAGGACCAGGGTGGCGTGCGCGGCGCAAACATTCTCGAAGGTAAGGCACACGCTGCGCGGCGGCAGCGCGTGCGCGCGCAGGCGGCGCGCCGCTTCGTGCAGCGGCAGGATGCGGCACCAGCGCTGCAGCCATGCCAGGTGGCGCTCGAAATGGCGTACTTCCAGTGCCCCTGGGGTCAGTGGATCCGGCGCGGCCACAATGCGCCGGTAGAGCAGGATCGGGAGCGGTCGGTGCATGGCGGAAACCTCATTGAGCTGGATCAAAGATGCCGGAATACGCATGGCTACACTTGATTTGGGTTCAAGAAATATTAAAACAACGGAACGGCGCTGCTGTTGCGCCCGCTCAGTGGCAGCCGGCACTGCGCGCGCGGTCGCGCCCAGGAGATCGTCATGCGTATAGGCATACTTCCCGGTCCCATGCTGGTGCAGCGCGACCCGGCGCTGGTGCAACAGATTCGCGCTACCCTGCGCGCGCTGTCTCTTCTGCAGGGGCCCCGGTCCGCGCTCAGCACGGTGCAGCTCGATGCACACGCCGGCGGGCTGGACCAGGTCGATCTGATGCATGTGTTCTGCGCCTGCGGCGCCAGCGCGCGCATGATCGCGGCCGCGCGCGCGCGCAAAATCCCGGTGGTGGTGTCGCCTTTATTACTGACGGGGCGAGACAATACGGCGGCAGGCCCGGCGCTCGTGCATGCCAGCAAGATCCTCGCGCTGGGCGGGCAGGAGCGCGCCGCCATTCTCCAGGACTTTTTGATCGACAGCGCGCGGGTCGCCTTGTTTCCCCCAGGCGTGGGACCGAGTCTGTTCGATGCCACCGGTGCACTGTTTCGTTCGCGTACCGGCATTCGCGGCAGCTACGTGCTGGTGGCGGGATCGGCGGCCCATCTCCAGCAGCAAGACGCGCTGGCCTGTGCGCTGGCCCAGCGCGGCATCGGCCTGTTATTCCTGCTAGCGGCGCAAGACGACGATGCGGTTTGCCTGCGCCGGATGTCCAGCCTGCCAGGCGTGTGCTGCCTTGGCGATCTGCAGCATGACCCGGCCATGTGGCTCAGCGCGCTTGCCGCAGCGTCGGCGGTGGTGCTGCCCGGTAGCGATGATCGCTGCGCCCGCTCGGTCCTGCATGCATTGGCGGTTGGCACGCCGGTGGTCACCGGCCACGCGGCTGCCGCCGGACTTGGCATTGAAGCGCGCGCTTTGCGCCGGGTTGGCATGCATGATCCGCACGCCTGGCGCGGCGCGGTGCTCGCGCTGGCTGACGCGCAGCCGTCCCGCGCCCTGGTGCAAGCGCTGGCCCGGCCGTTCAGCTGGGAACATGCGGCGCGCCGGCTGGCCGCTTGCTATGCCGCGCTGTTGCCGGCAGGCCGGCTGCAGCCAGCGAAGCCGGTCAGGCACGCTCAGGCTGAAGGCGCGTTGAGCGCGGCCTGATAGGGATACATTTCGCGGGTGAGCGCATCATAAACCGCGGTATAGCCGCGCGCCATTTCCGGCAGGGAGTGGCGGGCGATCACGTGACTGCGTGCACGCATGCCGTGGCGCGCACCCATGTCGGGAATCCGGCAGTAATCGGCGATGGCCGCGGCCAGCAGGTCGGGCGTGCGTGGCGGCACCAGGATGCCGGTAAAACCAGGATGCACCAGCCCGGGATTGCCGCCCACCGCGCTGGCGACCACCGGCAAGCCGGTCGCCATTGCTTCCAGGATGGTGTTCGAACTGCCCTCGGCCAGCGAAGGCAGGACAAACAAGTCCATCGCACGCAGCAACTGGGCGACGTCGGTGCGTTCGCCGGGCAGCCAGGCGCGCTGCATGGCGCCGGCGCGTACCAGCATGTCCAGGCACTGGGCCCGCTGCGGGCCGTCGCCGACAATGAGCAGGCGCATGCGCTGGTGGGCCGGATGGGGCGAGGCGATCAGGCGCAGGAAGGCCTCGACCAGGGTCGGATAATCCTTCACTTCATCCATCCGGCCGACGCTGCCGATGACAAAGGCATTGTCCTGCATGAAACCGGCCGGTCCGACGGCGGCGGGCGGCCCCAGACGCGGGTGGAATTGAATGCTGTCGACCCCGTTCGAAATGTGCGACACCTTGTCCGGTTCAGCGCCGACACTGTCGATCAGCCATTGTTCCAGATCGCTGCTGACGGCAATGAAGTGGCCGATCAGGGGCCGCAGCATGCGCCGCAGCAGCTGATATTTGAGACGCCGGCCGTACAGATCGTTCATTTCGCGACCATGTTCACCGTGCACGCGCAGCTTGACGCCGGCCAGCGCGGCCACCAGCTGGCCTTCGATCCCATGCAGATTGCGGGTATGGATCAGGTCCGGCTGCAAGGCGCGCAGGGTGCGGAACATGCGCAGATAGTGGCCGAAATCCTTGCCTTCGCGCTTGTTCAGGCTGATGATTTCCACACCGCGCGACTGGATATGGGCGTGGTAGGTCGAATAGTCTTTCAGGCAGACGATGGCATGTCGGTAACGATCGGCCGGCATGTGGCGAATCAGGTTGATGAGGCCGTTCTCGATGCCTCCCACCTCAAGCTGTTGCACCAGGTGGACCACCAGGCGCGGCCGGTCGAACGTTATCGTCATGATGTCACTCCGAGTCAGGACCGGCACCGCCCGGCGCCGGCAAAACGCTACGCGCCGGCAAGCCGGTCAGTCGTAATAGCTGTCGTACTCGTCGCCGGCGAAGGCCCGGGCCTTGTTGCAGATCAGGTCCACACGGGCGCAATGGCCGAGCCGGCGCAGCGCCTCGTCGACCGCGCGCCGGGTCGTGATTTCCGATTCCACCACCAGCAGCACCTGGCCCATCTGACCGGCCAGCACCCCGGCTTCGGAAGTGAGCAGGATTGGCGGCGAGTCGAATACCACGATACGGTCGGCATAGCGACTGGCCAGCTCGGCCAGCACGCCATGCATGGCGGCGCTGGCCAGCAGTTCGGCGGCGTTGTGGTGGCGGCGCCCGGCGGGCAGCAGACTCAGCCCCTCGATATTGGTGGGTAAGATGAGCTCGTTCAGAGTCAGCGCCGGATCCAGCAGCAGATCCATCAGGCCGGGTGCGCGCCCCAGGCCGAGCAGGGCGGGAATCGCCGGCCGGGCAACATCGGCATCGACCAGCAGCACGGTGTGGTCCAGTTCCATGGCAATGCTCATGGCCAGATTCACCGAGCAAAAGGTCTTGCCTTCGCCCGGTACTGCGCTGCTGACCAGCACCAGATTGGCAGGCTGTTCGGACCCGCTGGCCGGCGCGTGGGCGCGGCCAAGCACCGTGCGCTTGATCAGGCGAAATGCTTCGCCGCCGCTGCTGCGGGCGCCGTCGCGCGTGAGTATCCCCATCTGCGCCAGACGGGCCAGATTGATGGTGGCGCGCCGCGCTTCATTTGCAGAGCTCGCCTTCTGTGTGAGCTTGTCCATGGGGAGCTTTCGCGAGGTTCAGGCCAGCAGCAGGCTCGATGCGAGCACGGCGCAGTAAGCCAGCAACAGGGCACCGAAGGAGGTGCCGAGCAAGATCTGGCTGCGGCGCCGGCGTGCCCGTTCTGCCGCCGTCCATGTCAGCGACACCGCGCCCAGCACGGTCAGACCGGTCAGTTCGCGCAGCGCCGCCGCGCTGGCGAAGGTGGGGCGGGCCTGGCCGATCATGATGGCGGTCAGCACGCCAGCGCAGAGAGCGCCCAGCAGCGTGAATGAATACAGCATCGGCCGGTCGGGGCCGGCCGGGGTGACCGGCAGGGTGGGCGGGTCGATGATTTTGAAAGTCATCATTTCCGTGGTTGAACTGAGGTCGCCCGAGAGCTTGGCCGCTTCGCGCCGGCTGATCAGCTTTTCGTAATTGTCCTTATTGACCTGATAGTCGCGGTTCAGCTGCGACAGTTGCGCCTCGACTTCGGGTACGGTCTTGCTGTGTTCGAGCAGGCGTGCGTGGCGGGCGGTATATTCACCGACCCGCACCCGGATCGCGGCCAGCTTGGCGTCGGCCTCCGTGAGTGCGACCTTGAGCTGCTGCAGCATGGGGCTATAGTTGCGGCCCGGGTCGCTGTCGCGGTAGGGGTGCTTGCTTTCTTCGATTTTGCGCGTTTCAAGCTGGGCGATCAGGCGCCGGGCGGCGATGATGTCGGGATGCTCCTCGGTGTACTGCAGGCGCAGCGCGTCCAGGTCTTTGGACAGCAGGGCAATGCGGGCGTCGATTTCGGGATTGTTGATGCGCACGGGGCGCTTGTCTTTTCCCTTGCGTACAGGTTCACCGCCCATCTGCGCGCGGATGGCATTGCGCGTCTGTTCCGCTTCCGCCATCTCAAGGCGGGCGGTATTGAGGGCATCGGCCGCGTCGGCCAGCTGGGCGCTGTAGTCGCCCTGGCGCGGCAGCATGCCGGTGTTGCGCACTTTGAAATCCTTGAGCGCGTTTTCTGCCGTGACCAGGCGCGTTTCGTAGCCGCGGATCTGGTCGTCGATAAATTGCACAGCCTGTTTGGAATCGTCGCGCTTGCCGGTAAAGCTGCCTTCGACAAAGATGGTCAGCAGCGACTGCACCACGTCGCGCACCTGCTTGGGGTCACGCCCGCGGTAGCTGATGGTGTAGATGTCGTGGCTGCTGGTGCCGCTGATCTTGATGGTGGCGGCGAGCTGGTCGAGGGTGCGTTCGCGCTGGCGCGCGCTGCCCGTCTGCAGATCCAGGTCCACCATGCGCATTACCCGTTCGAGGTTGGGGCGGCTGAGCAGGGTACGGCTCATGATGGACACCTGCTGCTCCACGTTCGGGACCGTGGTCATGCCCGACAGCAGAGGTTTGAGGATGCTCTGGGTATCGACATACACGCGCGCCGAGGCTTGATAGGCGCTGGGCAGGGTAAATACCGTGGCCCATCCGGCCAGAGCGCACAGCCACATCACGCCCATCGCGTACCAGCGGTACTTCCAGAACCGGCGCGCGTGGAGCTGCAGCTGGCTGATCAATTCCTCCATGGCACACCGTTCTCCGTAGCGCAGCGGCGCGGGACGCGCCACAGCACAGTCAATTATAGGATCGTGGAAACATGAAAATGCGCTACTCGGCGTGCACTTGACCCCTGTCAAAAGTGGCATCCGGGCGGCGCGCGCAGCGAAAAAAGCACCCCGGCCGCAATCGGTGGGGGTGCTCGACGACAGCGCAATCAGCGCTGTGCGGGTGTTCAGGCGCGGCGGCGTTTCAGTGCCGTCATACCCAGCAGTCCCAGGCCGAACATGGCCAGGGTGCCCGGCTCAGGTACGGCGCTGGTGGTTTGCAGCGCGTTGGCCAGGGTGTTGTGCTGGATAGTGAGCTGGTACACATCGGTGGCGTTGAGCAGGGGCGAGGTGGCCGAGAAACTCAGGGAACCCGGGTTGTAGGTGGTCAGGCCGGGGAAGGTCCCGGTGCGGCTGGCATTGGCTTCGCCGTTCAGTTCACCTGGCTGGAACACGTAGACGATTTCACCGGTGCTCTGATTGACGATATTCAGACTCCAGGACAGACGCGCGATGGCGTTCGTGGCGTCGCCGGCGGTGGTGTAAGCCTGGGTGAACGGGGTCGCGTCAAACGCGAAACTCATGGTGCCGGCCGAGCCGAGGGTGAAGCTGAACGTGGTCGAGGTGCCCACATCCGAGTCGCCCGAGGCCGAGCCGTCCGACTGCAGCGAGGCATCGGCCCGGGTACGGGCGTTGGCGCCGGCCGGGGCACCGCCGATCGACAAGGCGCTGCCGATCAGATTCTGGTCAGCGTAGCCGAAGGTGCCGGGCACGGCAGGCGGGTTGGGGAAGGGCGTGAAGTCATTCTCCGGCCGTGGTGGATTGGGCAAGCCGACAAACTGGTGCGCGACGTCGGGATTGAAGCCGCTCAGGATGCTGAAATCCTGTGGGGTGGCGACCGAGGTGACGCCATTCAGGCTGGCACGCGCATGGGCCGAATTGACACCATCGAGCACGTCGAAGTCGGCCGGCGTGAAAGCAGTGCCGTCCGCTTGCAGCAGACGGAAGTTGTTAATGGTGAGGATGGACTGGGCGAAGGAATCGGCTTTTGCCTGACCGGCAACGCCGACACAGAAAGTGGCCAGCGCGGCGGACATGATCAGGGTCTTGCGTGCGATTTTCATGCTTGAATCTCCTTGGGGAAAAGAAAGAATGTGGGCAGCGAAGCGCTGCGTACGGAGTCCTATGCAGCATCCGTGCCACGCCAAATTTCGCTTTATAATCAAACGCTTGAGACTAGTTCCCAGGTGCATGTCCGACCCCGTCAGCGGTTTGGCAAATTTTCCGACGCTGTTGTGTTTGTTGAAGAACAAGCACCCGGGCAAGCCTTGGGGGAACTTCTGTACGGATGGCCTTGTCTGACATTCCACAACATATCGTTCGCGCTGGAAATCGGCGCCAAACGTTAACCTGGAAGGACGACAAATCATGATGAAAGAGGACCTGCCCATTGCGACATTTGCATCGCCCGCCGGCTTGCGCGACTTGTGCATCGGCGAAACTGGCACCGCCCCGAACCTGGACCATCCAATGGACGTCCAGGTTTTTCATATCAGGATGGCAAATTCCGCCGGCCGACGCGAGGCTGCCAGCCTGCTGATCCGCAAGATGTATGGCTGGCGCGGCTATTCGGTGGAACCCAATCAGCCCCACGAAGCGAACAAGATCACGCTGTATGCGGAAACGCGCGGCGTGGTGGTCGGCACCATGAGCTTGTGCCTGGACAGCGACTCCCTGCTGCCGGCCGACGAAAATTTCCGTGACAAGCTCGACCTGCTGCGCGCGCAGGGACGGCGCCTGTGCGAGCCGTCCCGTCTGGCGATCGACAAGGGCGTGACCAAGCGCGTGTTTGCCTCGCTGATCCATATCTCGTATATTTACGCGCACAACATTCATGGCTTCACCGACTACATCATCGAAGTCAACCCGCGCCATGTCATGTTCTACAAGCGCATGCTGGGCTTTTCCGATTTTGCCGAAGAACGCATTTGCGACCGGGTTGGCGCACCTGCCGTCCTGCTGCGCCTGCCGCTGTCCGAGATGGGGGCGCAAATCGCCCGTTGGGGCGGCCTGATGGAACAGCACGGCGAAGAACGCTCCTTCTATCCGTATTTCTTTCCCTGCCACGACGAGCCCGGTATTACCGGACGTCTGCTGGCCGGCCGCAACTAGGGGCCGCGATGCCAGGCCCCTCCACCGAAGCGGCGCCGGCCGCGCTGCTGGCCGCGCTGCGCCGGATCGTCGGCGCCGAGCACGTGCTGGCCGATCCCGACACCCGGGCCCGCTATGCGCGCAGCACGGCGGCACGGCCCACCCTTCCCAGCGCCATCGTACGGCCCGGCACGCATGCCGAAGTGGTGGCACTGATGCAGCTGGCAGCCCAGCACAAGGTCCCGGTGTATCCGCTCAGCACCGGCAAGAACTGGGGTTACGGTGATGCCTGCGCAGTGGGCGACGGGCAATTGATTATCGAACTGGCGCGCATGAACCGGATCATCCACCTCGACCGCGAACTGGCCTACGCGGTGATCGAGCCCGGCGTGACCCAGCAGCAGTTGTCGGACTATCTGCGCGAACAGCAAGTCGATCTGTGGATGGATTGCACGGGCGCCGGGCCGGATACCAGTTTGATGGGCAATATCCTCGAACGGGGCTTCGGCCATTCGCCCTACGGCAACCGGCTGGCCCATGTGTCCGGGATGCAGGTGGTGCTGGCCGACGGCGCTGTCCTGCACACGGGTTTTGGCCATTATCCGAACGCGCATGCGGCCCATCTGTTTCCCTACGGGGTGGGGCCGTTCATCGATGGGATGTTCACCCAGTCCAATTTTGGCATCGTGACCCGGATCGGTCTGTGGCTGATGCCCAAAAGCGAGGCGCTCAACCACTTTCTGTGCCAGGTCGCGCGCCACGAAGACATCGGTCCGGTCATCGATGCCTTGCGCCCCCTGCGGCTGGACGGCACGCTGCGCAGCATCCTGCATATCGGAAATGACTTGCGCATCATGTCCGGTGGCCAGGTCTTCCCGCGGGAAGCAGCGGCGGGCGCCAGCAGCTTGCCTGACGCCTTGCGCCAGCAATTGCGCGCGCGCGCGGGTGGCGGCGCATGGGTGGTGTCGGGGGCGCTGTATGGCAGCCGGGCCCAGGTGGCTGCAGCGCGCGCGGCGGTACGCAAGGCGCTGGCGCCGACGGCGGGCCGTCCGCGCTTTCTCGATGAACGCAAGCTGCGCATGGGGGCACTGCTGGCAAGGGTGCTGGGCAATTCGGCCAGCGGCCAGCGGCTGCGCGCCCAGGTCGCGCTGGGCACGGCCTTGTTCGCCATGAACCGCGGCATCCCGAACGGGCGTTTCCTGGCGGGCGCCTACTGGCGCCGGCGCGGTGGTTTGCCGCCCGATTTCCCGCGCCAGGCCGATCCGGCGCGGGACAACTGCGGTTTGCTGTGGGTGTCGCCCATCCTGCCCATGCGCGGCGCCGACATGCTGGCCTTGCACGCGCTGGTGGAGCCCCTGTTCCAGGAGCACGGCTTCGACATGTTCGTCACGTTCAGCATGATCAACGAGCGCACCCTGGGTGGCGTGATCACCATCGCTTTCGACCAGGAAGACCCGGCCGAAGTGGCGCGCGCACGCGCCTGCTATCAAGCCTTGTTCGATCTGGTCATGCAGGCGGGCTATATACCGTACCGGGTGGCCAACCAGTCGATGGCCCAACTCGACCCCCACGCTGACGTCTACTGGAAGACCGTGGCACAGATCAAGCAGGCGCTCGATCCGGACCAGTTGATCGCACCCGGCCGTTACCAGCCGGGTGCCTGAGCAAGCGGCCTCAGAGCGATTCGAGCAGCGCCTTGGCTTCCTGGCGGCGCGCAAAACCCGGGCCGCTGGCCAGGGCCTTTTGCAATTCGCTGCGGGCCGCGCGCTTGTCGCCGCCCTTGGCCAGCAGCGCGCCGTAATGGTAATGAATCTCGGGCGCATGCGGGGCCAGCATGCTCGCTTTTTGCAGCAAGGGCGTGGCGCGTGCGAGATTACCCTGTTCAAAATGGATCCAGCCCAGGGTGTCCATCACGACCGGGCTCTCGGGCGCCCGCGCGAAGGCACGCTCGGCAATCGACAGGGCCTGCCGGTTGCCGACCCGCTGGTAGCTCCAGGCCAGGTCGTTGAGCGCGGTCAGGTTGGCGGGCTCGACCTTCAACACGGCTTCCAGGTGCACGATGGCGGCGCCGGGATTGTTCATCATCAGCTTGCTGCTGGCCACATGCAGGCGGGTCGGCACATCGTCGGGGTGCTGGGCGAACCAGCGCTCGATGAGCACGTCCGCTTCGCTGGCACGGCCAAGCCGCTCCAGGGCGCCACTGATCTGAATCAGCCCGGCGCCTGATGCTTGCTTGGAGAACGCTTGCTGATAGGCTGCCAGGGCGGCCGCGTGGCGCCCCTGTGCGCTGTACACATCCCCCTCGAGCTTGTCGCCGGCCGCGTTGCCGGGCTGGCTTTTCCTGAGTGCGGTGGCGGCGGCCAGCGCCTGAGCTGACTTGCCCTGGTGGAGCAGCAGGTTGATGAGGGTGATGCGCGCCTCGAGCAGGCCCGGTTCGATCGCCAGCGCCTTGTCCAGCGCTGCCATGGCGGCGCTATCCTGCTTTTGTGCGATATGCAGCGAGGCCAGGTAGACGTGGGGCTTGCCGGAACCGGGTGTCAGCGCCGCCAGCCTGGCGTAGGCCTCGCTGGCCTGCGGATAGCGTCCGGCCGCCACAGCTGCCTGACCGAGCATGCCCAGCACGGCCGCGTCGCCAGGATGACTGGCTTGCAACTTCTGCGTCAGCAGCAAGGCCTTGCCCGCCTGACCGGCTTGCAGATACATATTAGCGGTGCGCAGCGCCAGTGGCACGGCATCGGGCTGCTCGGCGCGCGCCTTTTCCATCCAGTTCAAGGCTTCGGCCTTGCGGTTCTGCTCCAGTGCCAGGCGTGCCATCGCTTCCATCAAAGCGGTGCTGCGGGGCATTTTTTCAAGGGCCTTCAGGTAGCGCGGACGGGTGTCCGCCGCGCGCTGTTCAAGTGCGTCGAGGCGTTCCAGGTTGGTCAGCGCCGGTAGGTAGGCCGGGTACAGGGCCAGCGATTTGTTGAAGCTGATGCGCGCCGCGCGCGCGTCGCCGCGCGCCAGGTGGATGCCGCCCTTGAGGTTTTGCACCAGCGGATTGTCGGCTTGCTGTTCCATGTCTTGCGCGATGACCAGCGCCTTGTCCGGCTGTCTGGCGCGCAAATAGCTCATGGCCAGCAGCACACCGGTCGAGGCCGGCTTGCTGCGCTCGAGCTTGTTTGCATGTTCGAGCTCCGCGATGGCGCGCGCGTTGTCGCCATGGCCGAGCTGGCTGACCGCCAGGCCGGTGCGGAACGCGGCGCTGTCCGGCTGCAGGGCGGCGGCGCGCTCGAACAGTTGGCCGGCCTCTTCGAACCGGTGGGCGCGCAAGCGTGCCTCGCCGGCCAGGGACAGTACTTCCAGGTCATCGGGATAGGCATCGATCAAGGGTTGCAGCAGGCGCAGCGCCTCCTGGGGCTGATTGGCGGCAAGCTGGATCGAGATCAGCAGCTTGCTCGCGTAGGGGTGACCCGGATAGGTCTGGAGAAAGCGCTGTAAATGCGCGCTGGCTTCCTGATGCGCGCCCAGCGCCGACTGCAGGGCGCCGGCCAGCAACAGGCTGGGATAGTGGTCCGGTGCCGCGTGCAAGACGCGCTGGACTTTCTCAAGCGCTGCGGCGCGCTGCTTGTCGCGGAAATCGAGCATGGCTTCCGCATACAACAGACCGACACTGTCGCCGGTCAGTTTGCGCGCGGCGGCAAGGGCGCTGCGTGCCGGGCCGATCCGGCCAGCATCGGTATGCAGGTTGGCAAGGTCGACCAGGGCCTGGGCGTTGTGGGGGTGATGCGCCAGGATGGTTTGCTGCAGAGCCACTGCCTGCTCGGTGCGGCCTTCGGCGCGGAGCAGATCGGCCCGGTAGCGCAGGCAATCGATGTCGGCAGGGTGGGCCGCGATGGCCCGCCCAAGCAGGGTATGCGCGCGCGCAGTTTGTTTCTCCCACACGGCAATGCGGGCCAGGCCGAGCAGGGGCTGGGGCGCTTCCGGTCCGAGCTTGAGTGCCTCATTGAAGAGGGCGCGCGCGGCGTCGATCTTGCCTTGCCCGAGCAGGGCATTGGCACGCAGGGAGAGCGTGGCCGGGCGCTGGGACGGGGCGGCGGCGGGGTCGATATCGCGCAGGACCTGATCGTAGCGAGCCTGCATCAGGAGCGCTTTGCCGAGCAGCAGGGTCCCCTTGCTGCCGTCGG
>DASWMN010000259.1:0-14767 GCA_036399735.1 Telluria sp.
AGCACGGCGCCCATCAGCGAACGGATTGGCGCAAAGTAGCCCACGAAAGTAAAGCCGGTCCACAGGGCGACCACGCCCCAGGCCAGGTGCTTGCCGGTTTTCTTGACGATCTTGTCGGCCGTCCAGCCCTGGCGGTCAAGCCGGATGCGGGCGCTGCGCGCCCCTTCAATGCGCCGTTCGATCCACAGGAAGATCTCGGTGTACACCGTTTGCGGGCAGGCGAAGCCGCACCAGACCCGGCCCGCGATCGCGGTAACAAGGAACAGAAGGTAGGCGCTGATGATCAGCAGCGCGGCCAGGTAGATGAAGTCCTGCGGCCACAGCACCAGGTCGAAGATATGGAACTTACGCGCTTCCAGGTCGAACAGGACGGCCTGGCGGCCGTTCCAGTTCAGCCATGGCAGACCGTAGAACACCAGCTGGGTGATCCAGACACAGGCCCAGCGAATGGTCGCATAGCGGCCCTTCGCTTCACGCGGATAGATCTCTTCGCGCGCGGCGTACATCTTGATGACCGCGCCCTTGCCTCTTGCGTCACTCATTTTTTGGCCAGCACCTTCTGATCGTCGGACAGACTCCACACATACGCTGCCAGCACATGGACCTTGTCGTCGCCGAGAAAATCCTCGAACGCCGGCATGGTGTTGCTGCGGCCCTTGCGGATCGTTTCCATGATGGTATCGGCGCTGCCGCCGTAGAGCCAGATCTTGTCCGACAGGTTAGGCGCGCCGATGGCGTGATTGCCCACGCCGCCAGGGCCATGGCATGCCATGCAGGCGCCGAACTTGGATTTGCCGAACGAGACGCGGATCGGATCGGCCGTCATGCCCGACAGGCTTTTCACGTAGTGGGCAACATCCTCCACATCCTTTTCGGACCCGAGGGCAGCGCCCATCGGCGGCATCATGCCATTACGGCCTTTCAGAATGGTGGTCTTGATCACCGACGGCTCGCCGCCATACAGCCAGTCCTTGTCGGTCAGGTCGGGAAAGCCCTTGTTACCACGTGCGTCGGAACCATGGCACTGCGCGCAGTAGGTCAGGAACAGGCGTTCGCCGATGGCGTGCGCCTGCGGATCGCGCGCCACGGTTTCCAGATCCTGGCTGGCGTACTTGGCGAACAGCGGACCGTAATCGGCCTTGGCGCGCACCAGTTCCTCCTCGTAGGCGCCGCTCGACTTCCATCCGAGTTTGCCGGCATAGCTGCCCAGGCCGGGGTACAGGACCAGGTAGGCGAGTGCAAACACGATGGTCAGGTAGAACAGCCACATCCACCAGCGCGGCAGCGGGGTGTTCAGTTCCGTCAGATCCTCGTCCCACAGGTGGCCGGTGGTGCCGTCGGTGGCCTCGCCGGGCTGGATGCGATGAGTGGCCTGGGACCACAGCAGGATGCCGCAGCCGGCGATCGACAGCAAGGTGATGATGCCGATGTACAGGTCCCAGAACCCGCTGGTGAAATCAGCCATGACCGCTCTCCCCGTCTTCGTCGGCGAATGGCAGCGCCGCCTGCGTGGCAAAATCGGCGTTGCGTTTGAGCGCGAAGGTCCACAGCAAAATGCCGAGGAAGGTAATGAAGCTGACCAGAGTCATGATGCTGCTCGCATTGTCGAAAATTTGTTGAAGTGCCATCTCAGTTCCTCGCTTTGATCTGGGTGCCCAGGCCCTGCAGGTAAGCGATCAGCGCTTCCTGCTCGGTCTTGTCGGCCAGCGTGGCCGGGGCGGCGGCGATTTCCTCTTCCGCATACGGCACGCCTAGGCGCTTCATTGCATGCATCTTGGGTATCACCTGCTCCGGCACCAGCTTGTTGGCGGCCAGCCACGGATACGACGGCATGTTCGATTCCGGTACCAGGTCGCGCGGATTGTCGAGGTGGGTCTTGTGCCATTCGTCGCTGTAGCGGCCACCGACGCGCGCCAGATCCGGGCCGGTGCGCTTGGAACCCCACTGGAACGGGTGGTCATAGACAAATTCGCCAGCCACCGAGTAATGGCCATAACGCTCGGTCTCGGCGCGGAACGGACGAATCATCTGCGAGTGGCAGTTGTAGCAGCCTTCGCGGATGTAGATGTCGCGCCCCACCAGACGCAGCGCCGAATACGGTTTCAGACCGGCCACCGGTTCGGTGGTCGACTTCTGGAAGAACAGCGGGACGATTTCCACCAGACCGCCGATGGAAATGACCAGCAGGACCAGTCCAATCAGCAGCCAGGGATTTTTCTCGATCCACTCATGGGAAAATTTCATGAAGGGCTCCTGGTTAAGCGTGTGAAGGTAAGAGGGAGGGAATCTTTGCGTCCTGGCTGACGGTATTGCGCATGGTCTGCCAGGTGTTATAGGCCATCATGAGCATGCCGGTCAGGTACAGCAGACCGCCGCCAAAGCGAATCACGTAGTACGGGTAAGTCGCCTTGACGCCTTCCACAAAGGTGTAGGTCAGGGTGCCGTCCGGGTTCACCGCACGCCACATCAGGCCCTGCATCACGCCGGCGATCCACATCGAGGCGATGTACAGCACGATGCCGATGGTAGCAACCCAGAAGTGCAGGTCCACCAGGCTGGTGCTCCACATGGCTTTTTTGCCAGCCACGCGCGGGATCAGGTAGTAGATCGAACCCATGGTGATAAAGCCAACCCAGCCCAGAGCGCCGGCATGCACGTGGGCGATGCCCCAGTCGGTGTAGTGCGACAGCGAGTTGATGGTCTTGATCGACATCATCGGGCCTTCGAAGGTAGCCATGCCGTAGAACGAGAGCGAGACGATCATGAATTTGAGGATCGGATCGGTGCGCAGCATGTGCCAGGCGCCCGACAGCGTCATCATCCCGTTGATCATGCCGCCCCACGACGGTGCCAGCAGGATCAGCGAGAACACCATGCCGATCGACTGGGTCCAGTCAGGCAGCGCGGTGTAATGCAAGTGGTGCGGGCCGGCCCACATGTAGGTGAAGATCAGGGCCCAGAAGTGCACGATCGACAGGCGATACGAGTACACCGGACGCTCGGCCTGTTTCGGAATGAAGTAGTACACCATGCCCAGGTAGCCGGCCGTCAGGATGAAGCCAACCGCGTTGTGGCCGTACCACCACTGGATCATCGCGTCCTGTACGCCGGCGTAGGCCGAGTACGACTTCCACAGGGTGACCGGCATCGCTGCGCCGTTCACCACGTGCAGCAGCGCCACGGCGATGATGTAGGCGCCGAAGAACCAGTTGGCCACATAAATGTGCTGCACCTTGCGCTTGATGATGGTGCCGAAGAACACCACCGCGTAGATCACCCACACTACTGTGATCAGGAGCGCAATCGGCCATTCCAGCTCGGCGTACTCCTTGCCGCGCGTGAAACCCATCGGCAGCGTGATGGTGGCCAGCACCAGCACCGCCTGCCAGCCCCAGAAGGTGATGGACGACAGGGTGTCGGAGAACAGGCGCACCTGGCAGGTCCGCTGCACTACATAGTAGGACGTGGCGAACAGGCCGTTGATGCCGAAGGCGAAAATGACGGCGTTGGTATGCAGCGGACGCAGGCGCCCGTAGGTAAGCCAGGCGATGTCGAAATTAAGGGCTGGCCAGGCCAGCTGGGCGGCGATGAAGACGCCGGCCAGCATGCCGATCACGCCCCAAAGGACGGTCGCGATCGTGAACTGCCTGACAATCTTGTAGTTGTAATTTAATGCGGTGTCCAAAACACTCTCCTGGGAAATACGTCGATGACAGCAGAAGAGTAAATTTCCGGACTTCAAAAATCCTTGATGTGAATCAAAAACGCCGGAGTCACGTCAAATCGTCGTCGTGCAAAATTCGCATGCCTGGACCGTCCAGATCATCGAACTGGCCGCTCTCGGAGGCGCCAAAGAAAATCCACACCGCCAGAACGACAATGCACAGGGACAGGGGGACCAGCAGATACAGCGCTTCCATCTAGTTTCCTTCACGCCGCAGGCGCAATGCATTGATGACAACCAGGGCCGAACTGGCCGACATGCCGATCGCCGAAACCCAGGGGTTGATCAGGCCCAGCGCGGCGGCCGGAATCGCAATCGTGTTGTACAGCGTGGCCCAGGCCAGGTTCTGGCGTACCACGCGCAGGGTGCGCGACGCCACCCTGGCGGCATCCGTCAGCGAGGCCAGCCGGCCCGACATCAGTACGCAGTCGGCATTGCGCTGGGCCAGGGCCGCGCCCTCGCCCATGGCAAAGGACACGTCGGCGGCGGCCAGCACCGCGGCATCGTTGATGCCGTCGCCAACCATGGCCACCAGCGCGCCCTGCTGCTGCAGGCCGCGCACATAGTCCAGTTTATCGGCCGGCAGCTGCCCGCCAATGGCGGTGCCAATGCCCAGCTGGGCGCCCACGCTGGCGGCCACTTCGGCCGCGTCGCCACTGAGCAGGACGACCTGCTTGCCCTGCTGCTGGAAGTAGCGGATCACGTCCGCCGCCTCAGGACGCAGTGCGTCCGCGATCTCGAAACGGGCCAGCGCCACGCCATCGGCAGCCAGATAGACGCAGGTGGCCGTGCTGTGCGCCGGGTCGCCCTCAAGTCCGACAAAACTGGCGCTGCCCAGCCGGTAGCGCACACCGCCGATGGTGCCGGCCACGCCCTTGCCAGGTTCGCTGTGCAGGTCCTGCGCGGCCGGCACTGGTGCGGCGCACGCGGCGCGGATGGCACTGGCCAGCGGATGGGCGCTGCCCGCTTCCAGTGCGGCGGCAATCTGGCGGCAGCGCTGCGCGCCCGTTGCGCGCAGGAGCGTGACCGCGCGCACCACCGGTTTGCCCTCGGTCAGGGTGCCGGTCTTGTCAAATACGATATGGGTTGCACGCTGCAGGCTTTCCAGCACGTGCGGACGGACCACCAGGATCCCGCGCCGCACCAGCAGATCGGTCGCGGCAGCAAGTGCACTTGGTGTCGCCAGCGACAGCGCGCACGGGCAGGACACCACCAGCACCGCGGTCGCGACCTGCCAGGCGCGCGCGGGATCGATCTGCTGCCAGGCAAAGAATACGGCCACCGTCAGCACCAGCAGCGCCAGCACGAACCAGGCCGCCACGCGATCGGCCCACTGGGCCAGCTGCGGCTTGCCCAGGGTGGCGCCGTCCACCAGCGCCACCAGGCGCGAGAGCGTACTGTCGCGCACCGGCCTTGTCACGCGCAGCACGAAGGCCTGGCCGGCATTGATCGCGCCGCCGGGCGCTTCCTGGCCCGCCGCCCGGGCCTGTGGCAGGCTTTCGCCGGTCAGCAGGGCCAGGTCGAGGCTGGCCTCGCCCTCGACGATGATGCCGTCGGCGGCAACGCTCTCTCCCGGCGCCACCATCACCAGATCACCGGTAGCCAGTGCCGCCGCGGCCACCATGGTGGTGGCGCGCGAGGCCGGATAGTCCGGCAGACGGCGCGCGCTGGCGGGCAGCCCATTGTGCAGCCGATCCAGCGCCTGTCCGGCCTTCTGGCGCGCCATCAGTTCCAGGTAGCGGCTGGCCAGAAGCAGGAACACAAACATGGTGACCGAGTCGAAATACACTTCGCCCTGCCCGCGCACGGTCGCCACGACGCTGGCCACCGCCGCTGCCGCCACGCCCAGCACCACCGGCACATCCATGCCCAGCGTGCGCTGGCGCAGGCTGGCCCAGGCACCCTTCAGGAAAGGCTGCGCCGAATACAGCAGCACCGGCAGCGTCAATAACAGTGAAGCCCAGCGCATCAGCGATGCCATATCGGCATCCATGGTGCCGTCCTCGGCGATGTAGGCAGGCAGTGCGTACATCATCACCTGCATCATCGCCAGCCCGGCCACGAACAACTGGCGGAACAGGGTCTTGCGCGCCTTGTCGCGCTGGGCGCCGTGGCGCGCCGCGTCATGCGGGTAGGCCACGTAGCCGGTGGCGCGCAGGGCGGCAATGATGTCGCTCGGCTTGCACAGCGCCGGGTTCCAGCTGGCATGCAGCCGTTCGGTGGCCACATTGAGCTGCACCGCGCCCATGCCGGGCAGGCGCGCCAGGCGCCGTTCGATCAGCCACACGCAGGCGCCGCAGCGTATCCCTTCGAGCGAAAACACGGCCTTGCACATGTCCTCACCGGCGGCTGGCTGGGCCAGGGCCGGATCGCTGTCATACAGCGCCAGCTGCGGCGGCACCAGCGCGCACTCGGCGGCATTGGCGCTGAACGCGCTGCGGTTGCGGTAATAATCGGCAAAGCCATTGTCGACAATGCTGTGCGCCACCGCTTCGCAGCCGGGGCAGCACATCGGCTGCGCCTGGCCATCGATTTGCACCCGCCACGCGGCGCCGGCGGGCACCGGCAGACCGCAGTGGAAGCACGCCAGAGGCGCAAGCACAGCGCTCATGACAGCACACCGTTTACGCACAGGATATCGAGCCAGCCATGCGCCGTGCCGCCGGCCGCGCGCGCAATGCCGAGCAGGCCGAATCCGGTCACCAGCACGCCCGCAGCGCGCCGCACCGATGCGCGTTGCAGGGCGCTGCGCAGAACACTGCCAGCCAGGCCAAGCATGGCCAGCATGGGCAAGGTGCCCAGGCCGAACGCCGCCATCACGGCCGCGCCACTGGCGGCCGAGCCGCTGAACATGGCCGTGAGCAGCACGCTGTACACCATCCCGCACGGCAGCCAGCCCCACAGCGCGCCCATGGCGAACATTTTCAGCGGGCCGTCCAGCGGCAGAATGAAGCGCATCAGCGGCTGCAGGCGGCGCCACACGCCCTGCCCCAGTTGTTCCAGCGTGGTCAGCGCACGCCAGGCATCCATCAGATACAGGCCAAGCAGCACCAGCATCAGGTTGGCCAGCCAGTAGCCGGCAGCCTGCCAGCCGGCCACACCGGCAAGCGTGCCGGCACCGCTGGCGACGCCGCCGGCAATGGCGCCGGCCGTGGCGTAGCTGCCGATGCGGCCGGCGTTATAGGCCAGCACGCGCAAGGTGGCCGTCGCCGCCCGCGGGGCCGCGTCGCTCACCACTGCCACCGGAAACGGGGCGCGCTCGCCCGGCGCCAGCGAAAACGCACTGACGATGCCGCCGCACATGCCGATGCAATGGACGCTTCCGGCCAGACCTACCAGAAACAGCGGAAGCAGATTCACGCTCATACTTATACAGTGCGCGAGTGGCGTGGCCCGGCGTTGCCGGTACCGAGGTAGCGGTCGAACACCATGCACACGTTGCGGATCAGGAGGCGTCCCTTCATGGTGACGCTCAGCCAGTCGGGGCCGATGCTCACCAGGCCGTCGGCCTGCAGCTGCTCCAGCTGCGCCAGCTCGGCCGCGAAGTAGTCGGCAAAATCGACCGGGTAAGCCTGTTCGATGGCCGAGGTGGACAATTCGAACTGGCACATCAGCATCTGGATGATCGCGCGGCGCAGCGCGTCATCCATGCTCAGGCAGATGCCGCGCTCGATCGGCAGCTCGTTGCGGTCGATCAGGTCGTAATAGGCATCGAGCGTCTTGACGTTCTGGCTATATGAAGCGGCAACGGCGCTGATGGCCGACACGCCGCAAGAAATCAGGTCCATCTCGGCGTGGGTCGAATAACCCTGGAAATTGCGGTGCAGGCGGCCCTGCTCCTGCGCTACCGCCAGATCGTCGCCAGGCAGCGCAAAGTGGTCCATCCCGATGTAGACATAGCCGGCACCGGTGAGCGTGGCAATGCACAGTTCAAGCATCGCCAGGCGGGTGTCGGCGTCGGGCAGTTCGCTGTCCAGAATGCGGCGCTGCGGCTTGAACAGGTGCGGCATGTGCGCGTAGTTGTAGACCGCGATGCGATCCGGCGCCGCCTTGATCACCTTGGCCAGCGTTTCCGTCATGGTGGCCACGTCCTGCTTTGGCAGGCCGTAAATCAGGTCGATGCTGACCGAGCGGAACCCGGCGTCGCGCGCGGCGTCGATGATGGCCTGGGTTTCATGTTCGGGCTGGACCCGGTTGACCGCCTTCTGCACCTCGGGATGATAATCCTGCACGCCCAGGCTGATGCGGTTGAAGCCCTGCTGGCGCAGGCTGTGGACACGCTCGCGCGATACCGTGCGCGGATCGACCTCGATCGAGTATTCACCCACCGCGTCGGGCGCGAACTGGAACCAGCGGCGCAGGTGCGCCATCAGTTCGCCCATCTGGTTGTCGGACAGGTAAGTCGGCGTGCCGCCGCCGAAATGGAGCTGCTCGATCTGGTTCATGCCGGCGAACAGGCGGCCCTGCATTTCGATTTCACGTTTCAGATAACTGAGGTAGACCGCCGCCTTGTCGCGGTTTTTGGTGACGATCTTGTTGCAGGCGCAGTAGTAGCACACCGTGTCGCAGAACGGAATATGTACATACAGCGACATGGGTTTGGCGCTGCCCTTGGTGCGCAGCCCCGCCACCGCCTTCAGATAGTCGCGGTAGCCGAAGTCGGCGCTGAAGCGGTCGGCGGTCGGATAGGAGGTGTAGCGCGGACCGGATTTGGTCAGCTTGCGAATCAGCGCGGAGTCGAACTGCAGGTTCTTGACCGGGATGAAAGTACGGGTGGCGGGCGAGGATGTTGCAAGCATGCTAAGAGACTCCTGATCTGACATGGTGCGAGTCTATTGATCAGGGCCTCCAAAATCCTTGACGTGCATCAAAAACGCCAGAGTCGCCCTATTGCAGCGGCAGGCGCAGGTGCATGGTGTCCTCGGCCGGGTTGGGCGTGACTTCAAAGCCGAGTTTGCGCACCAGGCGGATTACCCGTGTATTTTGCGGCATCGCCTCGCCCACGATTTCACGCGTACCGCGCCGGCGGCAGTAGTCGATTAGCTTCTCCATCAGGATCTGGCCCAGGCCGTGGCCTTTCAGGTCGGAGCGCACGGTGACGGCAAATTCCGCTTCGATGTTATCGGGATCGGCCACCACCCGGCCCACGCCGATGGTCTCGGGCACGCCGTCCGGTCCGGGCCGGGTTGCGATAAACGCCATTTCGCGGTCATAGTCGATCTGCGTGAAGCGGGCCAGCTGCGACGGCTGCAGTTCGCGCACGCGCACGAACATGCGGTAGCGCACATCGTCGGCGTTGAGCGCATTGAAGAACGCCTGGTGGGCGGCGCCGTCCTCGGGCCGGATGGGGCGCAGCAGCAGTGGTTTGCCCTCCCATTCAATCTGCTCTTCGAGTTCGCGCGGATACGGCCTGATGGCCAGGCGGTCGAGCGTGCTGGCCGATTTGTCGGCCAGCGCCACCCGCATGCGCGCATCGAGCACAATGGCGCCGGCGCTGTCGGCCAGCAGCGGATTGATGTCCAGTTCGACCAGCTCCGGCAGGTCGGACACCATTTGCGAGATCTGCATCAGGATCCAGACGATCGCGTCCAGGTCGGCCGGCTTGCGGTTGCGGTAGCCGGCCAGCAGACGTGCGACGCGGGTGCGGCTGATCATGTCGCGCGCCAGCACCACGTTCAGCGGCGGCAGCATCACCGCGTGGTCGGCCGTAACCTCGACCGCCACCCCGCCCTGGCCGAACAGGATCACCGGGCCGAAGGTGGGATCGGTCGCCACGCCGATGATCAGTTCATGCGCGTCCGGGCGGCGCGCCACCTGCTGGACGGAAAACCCTTCCAGGCGCGCCAGCGGGGCCAGTTCGAGCAAGCGTTTCTGCATGCGCTGGGCGGCCGAACGCACCGCGGCGGCGCTGTCCAGATCGAGGGCGACGCCGCCCACATCGCTCTTGTGGGTAATATCGGGCGACAGTACCTTGATCGCCACCGGAAAGCCGATCGCTTCGGCCGCGGCTACCGCTTCTTCGATGCCGGTGACGCTGCGGGTGGCCACCACGGCGATACCATACGCGGCCAGCACTTCCTTCGATTCGGGCTCGCTCAGCAAGCTGCGCCCGGCTTCGATCGCGCCGCACACGATGCGCCTGGCTTTTTCGGTATCGGCCTCGAACCCGGTGCCGGCCGTGGGCGGCACTTGCATCAGCAGGTTCTGGTTGCGCCGGAACTGGACAATCTGCAGGTAGGCATTGACCGCTTCTTCAGGCGTGCCGAAGTTGGGGATGCCGGCGTCGGCGCAAATGCGGCGCGCCTCGGCCACCGCGTCGCCGCCCAGCCAGCAGGCCAGAATATTGCGCGACGCGCCCTTGGCCATGGGGGCGATGGCGCGCGCGATGTCGGCGCTGGCCACAATCGCCGTGGGTGCGTGGATGAACAGGACGGCATCGGTCTGCGGATCGTCGAGCAGCACTTCGAGCGTGCGCACGTAGCGTTCGACCGGGGCGTCGCCGATGATGTCGACCGGATTGGCGCGCGACCAGGTCGGCGGCAGGACGGCATCGAGCTTGCTCAGCGTGTCCTGGCACAGTTGCGCCATCACGCCCTTGCTGCACACCAGCGCATCGGTTGCCATCACGCCCGGGCCGCCGCCATTGGTCAGGATCACCAGGCGCTCGCCAAACAAGGGGCGCGCGCGCGACAGCGTTTCAACCGCCGCGAACAGGTCTTCGGTGGCGAGCACGCGCAGCATGCCGGCGCGCCGGAAGGCGGCGTCGTACACGTCATCGGCGCCTGCCAGGGCGCCCGTGTGCGATGCGGCCGCGCGCGCGCCTTCGGCCATGCGGCCGGCCTTGAGGATCAGGGTCGGCTTGCTGCGCGCCGCCGCGCGCGCGGCCGACATGAACTTGCGCGCATGGCGCACATCTTCCATGTACAGCAGGATCGCGCTGGTGGCCGGGTCGCTCGCCAGGTAGTCGAGCAGATCGCCAAAATCGACGTCGGCGCTGTCGCCCAGCGAAATGAATTTGGAAAAACCGATGCCGCGCGAGTTGGCCCAGTCCAGCACCCCGGTCACCAGCGCGCCCGATTGCGACACGAACGCCAGCCGGCCCGGCAGGGCATTGGTGTGGGCGAAACTGGCGTTGAGGCCAATGCCCGGCACCAGCATGCCCACGCAATTGGGCCCGAGCAGGCGCAGCACATAGGGCCGCGCCGCATCGAGCGCGGCCTGGCGCAGCGTGCGGCCCTGGGCGTCGTGCATGCTGCCCAGCCCGGCCGTCAGGATGATGGCGGCGCGGGTGCCGCGCTCGCCCAGCTGGCGCACAATGGCCGGCACCGTGGCAGGCGGCGTGCAGACGATGGCCAGCGAAGGCGCTTCCGGCAGCGAGCGCACGTCCGGATAAGCCAGCAGGCCGCCGAGCGTATCGTATTTCGGATTGACGGGATAGACATGCCCCTTGAAGCCGCCGGCCAGCACGTTGCGCAAGACGGTCGCGCCCACACTGGCGGCGCGTTCGGAGGCCCCCACGATCGCCACCGAGGCGGGGTCAAACAGGTGCTGCAGGTTTCTGACACTCATGTGGGCAATGTGCTTTCTCTTCTGGGGGCAATGCAGCGTAGACGGCAGCGTGCCGATTTCAGTTGATGTGCATCAAATTCGCCCGAAGATTCCATTGCGCAGGCAATTTGTTGCTAGACGCACCTTATGCTAGCGCATACGCTATGGAAGTCCAATCAACTTCTGGAGCAATGGCATGGCCTATAAAACGATTCTTGTGCACGTCGATTCCTCGCCGCACTGCGAGCAGCGGGTACGCGCCGCAGCCACGCTGGCACAGCAACACGGCGCCCACCTGATCGGCGCCGCCATGACCGGCATTTCCCACTACGTCTACGCGAACGACAATATCGACTTCAGCCAGATGGTCGTCGCCATGCATGTCGAGGCGATGCAGAGCAAGAACCAGGCAGCCTTGCAAAAGTTCGAAACGATCGCCAGGCAAGCCGGTGTCGAATCGCTCGAGTCGCGCCTGCTCAACGACGATCCCGAAAGCGCCATGGTGCTGCAGGCGCGCTATGCCGATCTGGTGGTCGTCAGCCAGACGGATGTGAACGATGCCAGCGCGCGCCTGGCCCCGGGCCTGCCCGCCTACACCATGCTCGCCGGCGGCCGCCCGGTACTGGTGGTGCCCTATGCCGGCAGTTTTCCGCGCCTGGGCAGCAGGGTCCTGGTTGCCTGGGATGGCGGCATGGAAGCGACCCACGCGTTGACGGGCGCGCTGCCCCTGCTGACGCGCGCGGCCTCGGTCAGCGTGGCCGTGTTCAATCCGGACGAGGCGCACGGGCCGCAGCCGGGCGCGGACATTGCCCTGTATCTGGCGCGCCATGGGGTGAAAGTTTATGTCACGCAGCAGCATACCGGCATCAATGTGGGCGACGCGCTGCTGTCGCTGGCGGCCGATCAGCAGTCCGACCTGATCGTCATGGGCGGCTACGGCCACACCCGCCTGCGCGAACTGCTGCTCGGTGGTGTGACCGAAACCGTGCTGAACGCCATGACCGCGCCGGTGCTGATGGCGCACTGAAACTGGCGTTGTATCGCAACCACTGGCATGGCTGAGTTGGCGGGTTCGTGAAGCAACGCATATTGAGCGCGCCCGGTCTCGTTTATACTTGCCCGTATGAACAATTCCAGAAAAGTGGCAAGCATTGCCGGCGCGCTCAGCGTATTGTGGGTGGGCCTGACTGCAGCTGTTGCCGCAAGTCAACGCCGTCTCGTCTTCAATCCCACCAACAAGCGCGAGGTGGACAAGCCGCGCTCGAGCGGCCACCGCACGCGTCCGATCGTCCTGCGCGCCACCGACGGCACCAAGCTGTCCGGCTGGCTGATGACGCCACAGGTGCCGGGCCCCCATCCTGCCGTGATTTATTTTGGCGGCCGCTCCGAAGAAGTGTCCTGGGTCGTACGCGACGCAGGCAAGCTGTTCCCCGGCATGGCAGTACTGGCCGTCAATTACCGTGGCTACGGCGCTTCGCATGGCGACCCGGCCGAGACGCATATGGTCGACGACGGCCGCCTGTTGTTCGACTGGCTGGCCGAGCGCCACCACGTCGATCCCAAGCGCGTGGCCGTGGTGGGCCGCAGCCTCGGTTCCGGGGTCGCGGTGCAAGTCGCAATGGAGCGCCCCGTGCATTCGGTGGTGCTGATCACCCCTTACGATTCGATCCTGGCCATTGCCAAGCGCCGCTTCCGGGCCGTGCCGGTCGAGTACGTGCTGCGCCATCGCTTCGAATCGGTCAAGTATGCCCCCGCGCTGACCGCGCCCACCTATGTGCTGCGCGCTGCCTTCGATGATATCGTCCCCCATTCGCATACCGACCTGCTGGTGGCCAAGCTGGGCAAACTGCACCTGGACGAAACGGTGCCGGAATCGGACCACCTGAACATTCCCTACCTGGAAGCCACCCAGACCCGCATCGCGACCTTCCTCACGGAACAATTCAGCCGGCCGCATGCGCCGGCAGAAACGGCCGCCGTGCTCGCCACCGACGAAATATTGCCGATCAATTAGTTTCTTATCAGGAGTATGATGGGGTATTGCCGGATGCGTTCCGGCTTCTCCTGATAGGGGCACCGCCATGATCGAGCACGAACGAATGGCGCGCTTTCTCCGCCTGCAGCGCGGCGCACCAGCGCTTTACGCGGGATTCAACGGACTGACCCGCGCTCACGGCTACTTCCAGGGCGCGGGCAACCTGCGCTCCATTTCGGTGTCCGACGTGCTTGAAAATGGCAGCATCGAAGCGACCTTTCAAGGTGTGCGTATCAAATTCGAACCCTTGCTGACCCTGGGGCCCGACCGCAGCCCGCGCATGCGCGTGATCTGCATGCAATGCCACTGCACCTATGGCCATCCGGTCCAGCAGACCCTCGGCTCGTTCAGCTATGGCGAGGACGGGGTGACCGATCTCGAACCGGACCGGGACGGCGTTTTTCCCCGCATCGACAACGAGGCACCTGATATCGTGCTGCACTTTCTCGACGCCGCGATTCAAGCCAACAAATCTATCTAGGAAATAAAACCACAGGCGGATGGCGTTTGCTATTGATCCGCATCAATCCGCCGGTTATTTCCGTTTGGCAATGCCACGCTTGCCGTACCTTCTGATGGGTAACCATCAGAAAGGCTCACTCGTATGCAAACCTCCCTGCTTACCATCGCGCTCGCGGCAGCCCTGCCCGCCTGCGTCCAGGCCCAGGCTGAGCAGCACCCGCGCGCGTGGTGGTCGATCGCGGCGCGTGCCCAGCCAGCCGGCGACTTGCACGCAACAGACCAGATGCGCCGGCGCGAGCAGACAAACCACTTGTTCCGTCGCGAGGAAGCGGGCGTCGCCCTGCTCGCCTTCCACTACGCCATCGCGCCGCAATGGGCAAGCTGGAACAGCGCCATGCGCGGACCAGCCTCGCTGGCGCCGGGACGCCAGCTGTCAATCGGCTATGCGTGGCCGCTGCCCAATCCGCTCGAGTGGCAAACGCTGCATGAGCACGGGCGCACGGGCCCGGCCATGCCCAGCTTCCGGATCGCCTTCAATACCACTTACTGAGGGTCACTGATTCCGCTTGGCATGGCAGCAACGAAGTGCTAACGTTGGCGCGTTTTGACTCAAAAGGGAAACGCTTCCATGCAGGCACCGATCACCCGACTTCCGTCCGGACGCGTCGTCTCGCTCGATGCATTTCGGGGCCTGACCTTTGTGCTCATGCTGTTCGTGAATTTTCTGGCCGGCGCCAGCGCGATCCCGCCCGGCATTCACCATGTGGGGGCCGAGGTCGATGGCATGGGCCTGGCCGACGTGGTGTTTCCAGCGTTTCTGTTTGCGGTCGGCATGTCGATTCCCTTCGCCCTGAACGGCCGCCTGGCCAAGGGCGACACGACGCTGGCCCTGCAGCGCCATGTGGGCTGGCGCGCGGCCAGCCTGATCGTCATGGGCCTGTTCATGGTGAACATGGAAGCGGGCTACAACGAGCAGGCCATGGGCATGCCGATTGCCG
>DASWMN010000260.1:0-11918 GCA_036399735.1 Telluria sp.
ATCGCCGACGTCGATGATTTTCTTGTTCAGCACCGGCAGGCGCACGCCGTAGGTAAACTTGTTCACCAGGAGCAGGTCGCCGATGACCAGGGTCGGCACCATCGACGACGACGGGATCTTGAACGGCTCGTACAGGAAGGAGCGCAGGAAGAACACCAGCGCGATGACCGGAAAGAAACTGCCGGAATACTCGATCCAGGTCGGCTGGCGCAGCAGGCGCTGTTCGAGTTCGCTGCGCGCGTTGACGTTGCTGTCGGGCTTGACGCCGTCGGCCAGCAGGCGCGCGCTGCGCTGATCGAACTCGGCCAGCGCACTGTCGGCCTGACGGCGCCGTTGCTTGGCCAGGAAGAACACGTCGAGACACCAGATGATCCCGGTCAGGACCATCAGGACAAACAGGATCAGGGCAAAGTTGCTTAAGATTGCTTGCACGGTTATTTATCATCCACTTGTAAGATTGCCAGGAATGCTTCTTGGGGGATCTCTACCGAGCCCACCTGTTTCATGCGCTTTTTGCCGGCCTTTTGCTTTTCCAGCAGTTTCTTTTTACGGCTGATGTCACCGCCATAGCACTTGGCCAGCACGTTCTTGCGCAGCGCCTTGACGTTCTCGCGCGAAATCACGGTCGCGCCGATGGCGGCCTGGATGGCGACATCGAACATCTGGCGCGGAATCAGTTCGCGCATCTTGGCGGCGACCTGGCGGCCACGGTACTGGCTGTTGGCGCGGTGCACGATGATGGCCAGGGCGTCGACCTTTTCGCTGTTGATCAGCATGTCGACCTTGACCACGTCCGAAGCACGGTTTTCCTTGAACTCGTAATCCATCGAGGCATAGCCGCGCGAGGTGGACTTGAGCTTGTCGAAGAAGTCGAGAACGATCTCGGCCATCGGCATTTCGTAGACCAGCTTGACCTGGCGGCCGTGGTAACTCATGTCCATCTGGACGCCGCGCTTGCCGATGCACAGGGTAATCACCGAGCCGACATACTCTTGCGGCATGTACAGATTGACGTTAACGATAGGCTCGCGCACTTCCTCGATCTTGGACGGGTCCGGCATCTTGGACGGATTGTCGACCCGCACCATCGAGCCGTCGCGCATGATCACCTCGTACACCACTGTGGGCGCGGTGGTGATCAGGTCCATGTCGAATTCGCGCTCCAGGCGTTCCTGCACGATCTCCATGTGCAGCAGGCCGAGGAAGCCGCAGCGGAAGCCGAAGCCCAGCGCCTGCGATACTTCCGGCTCGTACATCAGGGCCGCATCGTTGAGCTTGAGCTTTTCCAGCGAATCGCGCAGCGCGTCGTACTGGTGCGAGTCGGTCGGGAACAGGCCGGCGAACACTTGCGGCTGGACTTCCTTGAAGCCTGGCAGCGGCGCCGGGGCCGGCTTGGCGGCATGGGTGACGGTATCGCCCACCTTGGCGGCCTTGAGCTCCTTGATACCGGCAATCACGAAGCCGACCTGGCCAGCGGAAATTTGCGGCAGCGACTGCGACTTCGGGCTGAACACGCCGACCGACTCGACCAGCTGGGTCGAATCGGTGGCCATCAGCATGATTTTTTCTTTGGGCTTGAGGGTGCCGTTCATGACGCGCACCAGCATCACCACGCCCACATAATTATCGAACCAGGAATCGACGATCAGCGCCTGCAGCGGCGCGTCCGGGTCACCCTTCGGCGGCGGCACCTTGGCGATCAGCGATTCAAGCACGTCTTCCACGCCCAGGCCGCTCTTGGCCGAGCACTTGACGGCGTCGGTCGCATCGATCCCGATCACGTCTTCGATTTCGGCGATGGCATTGGCCGGGTCGGCGTGCGGCAAGTCGATCTTGTTGAGCACCGGCACCACTTCCACGCCCAGATCGAGCGCCGTATAGCAGTTGGCCACGGTCTGCGCTTCCACCCCTTGCGAGGCGTCCACCACCAGCAGCGCGCCTTCGCAGGCTGACAGCGAGCGCGACACTTCATAGCTGAAGTCGACGTGGCCCGGGGTGTCGATCAGGTTCAGGTTGTAGACCTGGCCATCGCGCGCCTTGTAGTGCAATGCCGCCGTCTGCGCCTTGATCGTAATGCCGCGCTCGCGCTCCAGGTCCATCGAATCGAGCACCTGGGCTTCCATGTCGCGGTCGGACAGGCCGCCGCAGATCTGGATGATACGGTCGGCCAGCGTCGACTTACCGTGGTCGATGTGGGCGATGATGGAGAAATTACGTATGTTGTTCATTAATGCAATTCAAAACCAAGGTGGAGGGACGACATTCGGGCCCGGGCCCGGCACCGCGGCAAGGCGCGGGCCATACGAAAAAAGCGCTCCAAGGGGGGCATGGCAATCCCCAGGCGAGCGCCTTGTCAAGAAGGAGAAACTGCGTGAATAAAACAGACCCTTTTCCGACCCCGCATTTTACCGGATTTCGGGGTAGAAAGCCCGGTTTATGCGGAATCCGGCCAAAAGATTGCTAATTAGACACAGAGGCGCTGGCCACGTAGGCGCGCACGGCCGCCTCGTCGAGAAAATAGTGGCACAGCTCGGGCTGGGCCAGGTCGCCGTACAGGACCGGCACCAGTTCGTCGAAACGGGCCACCAGGGCCGGATCGGCGTCGACATCGATCACGTCGACCGTAAAGCGCAAGGTGTCAGTCTGCAGTGCCAGCAAGGCCGCCAGCAGGTCGTCGCACAAATGGCAATAGCCACGGGAATACAGGGTGAAATGCATGGGTCTGTCATTTGAGGAAACTGCGGGCGGCGCCGGCTGGGCCGCCCGTCGGCGTGCGCCTTACTGGCGCGGACGGATCACGACATACCGGGTGCTGTCATCGCGCCGCACCAGCAGGGCTACCGCCTTGCCGGCGTCGAGCCGGCTGACGGCCGCGTTGAACTGTTTGGCATCTTTCACCTCCACGGTATTGATCTGCAAAATCACGTCGCCTGCCTGCAGGCCGGCGCGGGCGGCTGCGCCCTCGCTGTCCTCGACCAGCACGCCACCGGCCACACCCAGTTCCTGGCGCTGCACTTCGCTCAGATCGCTCACCTTCAGGCCGACGGCATTGCTGGCCTGTTCCGGCCTGGCGGCCCTGGGCACGGCCGGCTTGTCCTTGCCCTTGGCCTGGCCGTCCAGGTCGCTGACCACGACGGCCAGCTCCTGCTGCGCCCCGCGGCGCCACAGGGTCACGCTGCCGCTGCTGCCGATCGGCAGGCTGCCGACCAGACGCTGCAGATCACCATTCTTCTCGATCGCCTTGCCGTTGAATTTGAGGATGATGTCGCCCACCTTGATGCCGGCCTTGTCGGCCGGTCCGCCCGCCTCGACCCGCACCACTTCCAGGCCGCGGGCCTGGCCCAGTCCCAGCGATTCGGCCAGATCCTTGCCGATTTCCAGGATCTGCACGCCGATACGCCCGCGTGTGACCTTGCCGCTGCGCTTGAGTTGCTCGGACACGCGCATGACTTCATCAATCGGCACGGCAAAGGAAATGCCGTTGTACCCACCCGACAGGGTGGCGATCTGCGAATTGATGCCGATTACCTTGCCGTACATATTGATCAGCGGACCGCCCGAGTTGCCGGGATTGACCGCCACATCGCTCTGGATCATGGGCAGCAGGTCGCCGGTATCGCGCGCCTTGGCCGAGATGATGCCGGCCGTAACGGTGTTCTCGAGATTGAACGGCGAGCCGATCGCAATCACCCATTCGCCGACCCGGATCTTGTCGGAGTCGCCGATCAGCAGATGCGGCAGATTGCTGGCCTCGACCTTGAGCAGGGCCACGTCGGAGCGGGCATCGGCGCCCAGCACCTTGGCCTTGAATTCGCGGCGGTCGGTCAGGGTGACCAGCACCTCATCGGCGCCCTCCACCACGTGGGCATTGGTCAGCACGTAACCGTCATTGGAGATGATGAAGCCGGAGCCGACCCCGCGCTGGACTTCCTCTTCCTGGGATTGGCCGCGGCGCCCGCGCGGCAGCTGCGGCAGCGGCACGCCGAAGCGGCGCTGGAAAAATTCCTGGATCTGTTCGTCGGACGGGCCGCCTGGCGCCTGCTTGACCTTGGCGCTGGTGCGGATGTTGACCACACCGGGACCGACCTTGTCGATCACCTCGGTAAAATCGGGCAGACCGGTGACCAGCGGCGCGCTGACCGGGGCGGCATGCAGGGGCGCCTGCAGCGATACCAGGCCGGAACCGGCCATCACGAGCGTGCAAAGGAACGTACGGCCGAAGCGGAGTGTCATGTTCTGAGGATCCGGGGAAGTTGGTCTTGCGCTTATGGTAAGCCAAATTGGCAAGACGCGGAGCCGACCCCGGATTTTTGCGGCGTGGCCGGCCTCAGGAGACCGACACGATGGCCGGCTTGGCGGCGGTCACGGCCACCGCTTCGGCGCCGCCCTCGCTGGCGGCTGCGGCCCGCTGCGGCAGCGCCACGGCCTGCGCCGGGGCCGCCTCGGCACGGCGCTTGTCGACCGGTGCCGCGTGGCGCGCGCTGCGCCGCGGCGAGGCTGGCTCGGCGGCCAGGCGCGCCGCCAGCCTGTCGGCAAAACCGTCCGACAGCTCGGGCGTGGCCTGGGCCCGCAGCACATCGCCAATGCGGTGGTAGGTGTTCCACGCCTGCTGGCCGTCGGCCGCCTGCAGCGCCGCCAGCGCCAGTTCGAGGTCGGCGCTCGACAGTTCGCCGTCGCTCAGGGTGGAAATGTGTTCGCGAATTTTTTTGTGAGTGTCCATCGGGGTGTTCCATCAGCGCAGGTGGTGTACCAAATTTAACCGAGTGTTACGATCATCGCTACACCTAACGTCGCTTGTCAACCGGTAAGTCGAGCAAGGGCCTCAACTTGTCGGCGATGACCTCGCGCGCCCGGAAAATCCGGCTGCGCACCGTCCCGATCGGACAGGCCATGACCTCAGATATTTCTTCGTAGCTCAAACCTTCAATTTCGCGCAGGACAATCGCGGTCCGCAGTTCCAGCGGCAGCGCTTCCATCGCGGCATTGACCGTAAACGCGATCTGCTTGCTGGCCAACACCGATTCCGGGGTGTTGATATCACGCAAGCTGTCCGCATCGTCAAACGCTTCGGCGCGCTCAGCATCGGCTTCGGTGGAAGTCGGGGCACGCCTGCCCTGTGTGACGAGAAAATTCTTCGCTGTATTGATGCCTATCCTGTACAGCCAGGTATAAAACGCCGAATCCCCGCGGAAGTGGCGCAAGGCCCGGTAAGCCTTGATAAACGTTTCCTGCACCACGTCCTCGGCCTCGGCCGGGTCGTGCACCAGGCGCGACACCAGGCGCATCAGGCGGCGCTGGTATTTCCCGACCAGCAGGTCGAAAGCCTGGCGTTCGCCAGCCTGGACGCGTTCGACCAGCAATTGATCACACTCGCGTTCTGTTGTCACTGACCTGCCCTCTTGGCTGCAGCACGGGGCCTCCTTACTACCTTGGAGTTGGCCCCTTGCAATAAGTTCAAAGTATTTTGTATTTCCCAAATTAATCGTTCCGCGCGGAAATTAACCTGAGCGCAACGGCAAGCTTGCGAAACTGCCCCGGTGACAGACTGTCAGGCAGAATCGCCAGCACGGTACGGCGCCCTGTTCCTGTCTCGTGCAACACCAGCAGCATCAGAGCGGGCCAGACCGTGCAGGCCGACAAAGCGTGCAGCACCGGCGCCTCCCGCCCTGCGCCCATACTGTGTTGTACCAACAGCCGAATCTCCCCGGGTCCAGAAATATCAATCCGGCGCGGGGTTGCACGGCCGCTGCCGCCTGCCAGCAACGCTGCCAGCAGGCAGGCGGCGGCGCCGGCGCGCGCGCCATGAAAGCGCGGCGCTTGCGGGCCAGCGAGCAGCAGGCCGGCAGCCAGGCAGCAACTGGCGTAAGCCAGCACCAGCACACGCAAGCGGCGCGACGGCTGGATGACAGCGGACAGCGCGATCGACATAAGGGATGGCACCAGGACAGGCGCGCGGATGCGGACATCCGGCAATACGGCGCAGGCGAGGACCGCCAGCACGCGATTGGCGCCCACTTCCTATGACAGAAGCGGGCGCCTTTGGTTCACTCTGCTTCGGGAAGGATCAGGCCTTGCCGAAAATCAGGGTGCCATTCGTTCCGCCGAAGCCGAACGAATTCTTGACTGCCACATCGATCTTCATATCACGTGCCGTGTTGGCACAGAAATCCAGATCGCAGGCAGGGTCCTGGTTGAAGATGTTGATCGTCGGTGGCGACACCTGATGGTGCATCGCCAGCACGGTAAACACCGCTTCCAGGCCGCCGGCGCCGCCAAGCAGGTGGCCGGTCATCGACTTGGTCGAATTGACCACCAGCTTTTTGGCGTGCGCGCCGAAGGTCTTCTTGATGCCCTGCACTTCAGCCAGATCGCCCAGCGGGGTCGAGGTGCCGTGCGCATTGACGTAGTCGACCTGCTCGAGGTTGACGCCCGCATTGTTCAGCGCCGAGACCATGCAGCGGCTGGCGCCACTGCCATCTTCGACCGGCGAAGTCATGTGGTAGGCGTCGGCGCTCATGCCGAAACCGAGCAGCTCGGCGTAGATTTTCGCGCCGCGCGCCTTGGCGTGCTCGTACTCTTCCAGCACCATGACACCGGCGCCCTCGCCCAGCACGAAGCCGTCGCGGTCGCGGTCCCAGGGACGCGAAGCAGTGGCCGGATCGTCGTTGCGCGACGACAGCGCACGGGCCGAAGCGAAACCGCCCAGACCCAGCGGCGAGATGGTCGCTTCGGCACCGCCGGCAATCATCACGTCGGCGTCGCCGTATTCGATCAGGCGGCCGGCTGCGCCAATGCTGTGCAGGCCGGTGGTGCAGGCGGTCACGATGGCCAGATTCGGTCCCCGCAAGCCGTACTTGATCGACAGGTTACCCGAGATCATGTTGATGATCGAGGCAGGCACGAAGAACGGCGAAATGCGGCGCGGTCCGCGCTTGCTGTAGTCTTCTTTGGTTTCTTCGATCAGCGGCAAGCCGCCAATGCCCGAACCCACGATGACGCCAATCCGGTCGGCATTTTCTTCGGTCACCACCAGACCCGAATCCTGCAGGGCCTGGATGCCGGCGGCCATGCCGAAATGGATAAAGGTATCCATGTGGCGCGCTTCTTTGCCGGAGATGTAGTCTTCGATGTTGAAGCCCTTGACCTCGCCCGCGAAACGGGTCGAGAACGGCTCAGCGTCGAATTTGGTGATGTTGGCGATGCCCGACTTGCCGGCCAGGGCGGCGCTCCACGTCTCGGCAATCGTATTGCCAATTGGTGAAACAGCGCCGAGACCGGTGATGACGACACGACGGTTGCGTGAACGGCTCAAGCGATTCTCCCGAAAACTGTAAAAACTTAGGCCTTGACGTGCGCGGTCGCGTAGTCGATTGCCTGTTTCACGGTCGTGATTTTTTCTGCCTGCTCGTCCGGGATTTCCATTTCGAATTCGTCTTCCAGTGCCATCACCAGTTCGACGGTGTCGAGGGAGTCGGCGCCGAGGTCGTCAACGAACGAGGATTCGATTTTGATGTCGACTTCAGCAACACCCAGTTGCTCAGCGACGATTTTTTTAACGCGTTGTTCGATATCCGACATGTTATGGCTCCATTGTGTGTGTTACAGAAAGTGCGCGCATTTTATCAGGTTTGCGCGCTGAAAAACTATTTTCAGCGTTTGATGTAAATTCCACTGAACGTGCTGTCTACAGGTGATATTTGACCCTATTTTTGCTTCTTACCGCGCACAAAAGCTTCATAGGACCAATAAAACTTAATTCATGTACATGCCGCCATTCACGTGCAATTCGGTGCCCGTGATGTAGGCGGCCTGCGGACCGGCCAGGAAGGCCACCGCATACGCGATATCTTCCGGGGCGCCCAGGCGCGCCAGCGGGATTTGCGTGAGCAAGGCCGCGTGCTGGTCTTCGCCAAGCGACTTGGTCATGTCGGTATCAATAAAGCCTGGCGCCACGCAGTTGACCGTAATGTTGCGGCTGCCGATTTCGCGCGCCAGAGCGCGCGTCATGCCAGCCACACCTGCTTTTGCCGCAGCGTAATTCATCTGGCCGGGATTGCCCGAGGCGCCCACCACCGACGTGATGTTAATAATACGCCCATGTTTGGCTTTCATCATGCCGCGCAGGACTGCGCGCGACAGACGGCCGACCGCCGACAGATTGGTGGCGATCACATTGTCCCACTCCTCGTCCTTCATGCGCATGGCCAGCTGGTCCTGGGTAATGCCGGCGTTATTCACCAGAATCGACAGGCTGCCAAAGGTTTTCTGCACTTCATCGACGCAAGCCGCGCAGGCTGCGCTGTCGGTGACATTGAGGACCAGGCCCTTGCCGCCGAATTCAGCGAGATAGCCGCTGATGGCGGCAGCGCCCGCTTCGGTGGTGGCGGTGCCCACCACTTGCGCGCCTTGACGGGCAAGTTCGAGTGCGATGGCCTTGCCGATGCCGCGCGATGCGCCGGTCACGAGCGCGACTTGTTTTTCGAGATTCATTGGAGTCCTTTAGTTCAAACGTTCACGATGCTACGCGATCCGGCTGGCGCGCGCCTCAAGCCTGATTGAGCGCGCTCAAGACGCGGTCGAGCGCCGCCTGATCGACCAGCGCCTCGCCGGCGAGGCGGGCGTCGATGCGTTTGGCCATGCCGATCAATACTTTACTTGGCGCACTTTCGATGATCTGGGTAGTGCCGCCTGCGGCCAGCTTCTGCATGGTTTCAACCCAGCGTACGGGACCTGCAGCCTGGCGCACCAGCGCATCCTTGATGGCAGCCGGATCGTTCAGAATAGCCACATCGACATTGTTGATCAAGTCAATCTGCGGCGCATTGAAAGTAAGGCCCTGCAGGTATTCCTGCAGACGGTCCGAGGCCGGCCTGAGCAGCGAGGAATGAAAGGGCGCCGACACCGCCAGCTTCATGGCGCGCTTGGCGCCCTTGGCCTTGGCCAGTTCGCAGGCGCGCTCGACCGCCGCGTTGTGGCCGGCGATCACGATCTGGGTCGGCTCGTTGAAGTTGACCGCCTCGACTACGCTGCCCGGCTCGGCGGCCGCGGCCTCCAGGCACAGGGCACGCACATCGTCCGCGGCCAGGCCGAGAATGACGGCCATGCCGCCCTGCCCGACCGGTACCGCTTCCTGCATCACCTTGGCGCGAAAACGCACCAGCGGCACCGCATCCTTGAACGCGATCACACCGGCGGCCACCAGGGCCGAATATTCGCCCACGCTGTGGCCGGCCACGACCGGCGGCACCGGTCCGCCGGCAGCGAGCCAGGCGCGGTACACCGCGACCGACGCGGTCAGCATCACCGGCTGGGTATTGGTGGTCAGGTCCAGGTCTTCCTTGGGGCCTTCGGCAATCATCTTGCCCAGGTCGAAACCGAGCGCCTCATTGGCTTCGGCAATGGTCTGCGCGACCACGGCGTTGCCGGCGAAGCCATGCAACATGCCGATGGCTTGCGAGCCCTGACCTGGAAATACAAAAGCGAAATTGTTCATCAGCAGTCTCCTTGTTTTTGTTTTACATCCGGGCCAGAACGGCGCCCCAGGTGAAGCCGCCGCCCACGCCTTCCATCATCACGTTATCGCCCTTCTTGACGCGGCCGTCGCGCACGGCGATGTCCAGCGCCAGCGGGATCGATGCCGCCGAGGTATTGCCATGCTGATCGACCGTGACCACCATTTTTTCCAGTGGCAAGTCAAGCTTCTTGGCGGTGCTCTTCATGATGCGGATATTGGCCTGGTGCGGGATCAGCCAGTCGATCTCGCTGGCCTGCATGCCGGCATGTTCGAGCGCCTCGTTGGCCACCTGTTCCAGGACCGAGACGGCCAGCTTGAACACGGCCGGGCCGTCCATGTACAGGAAGCCGCTGCCGGCAATCGCGCCGCCGGCCAGGTTGCCCGGAATCGAGAGGATGTCGGCGTAGCGGCCATCGGCATGCAGCTTGGTCGACAGAATGCCCGGTTCTTCGGAAGCGCTCAGAATGATGGCGCCGGCGCCGTCGCCGAACAGCACGCAGGTGGTGCGGTCTTCAAAATTGAGGATGCGTGAAAACACTTCCGCGCCGATCACCATCACGTTCTTGTGGGCGCCAGCCTTGATGAAGGCATCGGCCACCGAGACCGCGTACACGAAACCGCTGCACACTGCCTGCACGTCGAAGGCCGCGCTGTGGTTGTGCATGCCCAGCTTGCGCTGCACGATGCAAGCCGTGCTGGGGAAACTGCCATGGAAGTCGGGGGTCGAACTGGCCACGATGACCAGGTCGATCTGATCGGCCTGCAGGCCGGCCATCTCGAGCGCGCGGCGGCCGGCCGCGGCCGCCAGATCGGAGGAATGCTCGTCGACAGCGGCGTAATGGCGCGCTTCGATCCCGCTGCGCGAGACGATCCACTCGTCCGAGGTTTCAATTCCCTTTGCCGCCAGCTGTGCCGTCAGGTCTTCATTGGTCACACGCTGTTTTGGCAAATAGCTGCCGGTGCCGATAATTTTGCTGTACAGAGTCATTGCGAGCCGTCCTACTGAGTGGGTGAGCCTGTCACTTCCGGGTCAGGCGTGCGCGGCATCAACTCGGCAATCTTGCTCGAAAGATGCTCTTGCACATTGTATTTAGCGGCATCGAATGCGCGTTTGATCGCCCACTCGAAGGAGTACGAATCGGCCCCGCCATGGCTCTTAAAGACGAGCCCGCGCAAACCAAGCAGGCTGGCGCCGTTGTAGCGCGAGGGGTTGAAGCGATTCGAAAAATTCTTGAACGCGCTGCGCGAAATCAGGGCGCCCAGCATGGTCAGCGGGGTGCGTTTGAATTCGGCGGTCAGCGCACTTTTCACAAAGCGGCCCAGGCCTTCGACCGCCTTCAGCGTCACGTTGCCGACAAACCCGTCGCAGACAATGATGTCCACAGTGCCCTTGAAGATATCGTTGCCTTCGACGTTGCCGTAGAAGTTCAGGGTGCCGGCTTCATGGTCGGCACGCAGCAGTTCGCCGGTGGCCTTGACCACTTCGTTGCCCTTGATTTCTTCGGTACCCACATTGAGCAGACCGATGGTCGGGCGCTCCTTGCCTTCCATGGCCGATACCAGCACCGAACCCATGATGGCGAACTGGTGCAGGTGGTGCGGCTCGCAGTCCACGTTGGCGCCCAGGTCGAGCATGTAGGTCGGGCCATCGTTCTGGTTGGGCAGGATCGAGCAGATGGCGGGACGGTCGACCCCGGCCATGGTTTTGAGCACATAGCGCGAGACCGCCATCAGGGCGCCCGTATTGCCAGCCGAAACGCAGGCCTGGGCCTTGCCTTCCTTGACCAGCTCGATCGCAACGCGCATCGAGGAATCTTTTTTACGGCGCAAGGCGACTTCGATCGGATCGTCCATGGCCACCGTCTCGGAGGCGTGCACCACGGACAGGCGCGGATGGTTTTCCGCCTTGCATTTTTTCAGTTCAGCCAGAAGATCGTTTTCCAGGCCGACCAGTATCAGTTCGGCTTCGGGCTCGCGCTTGGCGAAGGCAACTGCCGCAGGAATAGTCACTGATGGGCCGTGATCGCCGCCCATGCAGTCGATGGATATTTTAATTGTCATTTGGTGGGATTCTTACCGCGACTCGAACAAGGTGCGGGGCGGCAGGATGCGCGCTGCGTGCGGGCGAGCGCCAGCCACAGTCTGCGACATTCGAAATGACGGTGTGCAAATGTGAATTGCAGCCGGTGACAAAGAAAAAGCGGCGCGACGCAGTCGATTACGTTGCACCGCTTTCATCTTACTCAATGCAAGACGTCGATTACTCGTCGTTCTTGGTCTTGAGTACTTTACGGCCACGGTAGAAACCGTTCGGGCGGATGTGGTGACGCAGGTGCGTTTCACCGGTGGTTGGCTCGATACCCAGTTGCGGCGCGACCAGGAAGTCGTGCGAGCGGTGCATACC
>DASWMN010000261.1:0-1941 GCA_036399735.1 Telluria sp.
TGTTGACTGCGGTGCCCAGCAATCTGGATCAGGCTAACACGATGATCAAACAAGCCGTCAACATCTACAACCACGAGCGGCCGCACCTGGCTCTGAAAAACAAAACGCCCGATGCGGTGCATCGGGCGTCGATAAATCTGAATTAATTACGGGAAACGAAAAAGGCCGTTACCCGTCAACTCATTTCAGGACGTGACAGCGGCGAAGTGCTTACGCCTTCTTGCGCTTCTCGATCCATTCGTTGACGACGCCTTCGAGCAGCGTCAACGGCAGTGCACCATGGCTGAGCACCTCGTTGTGGAACTGCTTCAGATCGAAGCGGTCGCCGAGCACGTGGCGCGCATGCTCGCGCAGTGCCAGGATCTTGAGCATGCCGGTCTTGTAGGCCAGGGCCTGACCAGGATCGACGAAGTAGCGCTCGATTTCCGCCGTCACATCGCCTTCGCTCATGCCCGTGTTATCGACCATGTACGTGATCGCCTGTTCGCGCGTCCAGTGCTTGTAGTGGATGCCGGAATCGACCACCAGGCGGGTCGCGCGCATCATCTCGTCGCGCAGCCGGCCCAGGCTGTCGAGCGGTGCGCGGCCGTAGCCAAGCTCGTAGGCCAGCCGTTCCGAATACAGCGCCCAGCCTTCGGCATACGCCGTGAACGGAATCACGCGCCGGAAGAAGGGCACGTTCTGCAGTTCCTGCGCGATGGCGATCTGGAAGTGGTGGCCGGGGATGCCCTCATGGTAGGCCAGGGTCCGCATCGCGAACTTCGGCGTGTCGCCAGGCGCGCGCATATTGGCGTAAAAGACGCCGGGACGGGTGCCATCGAAGGAGCCGCTGTCGTAATAGGCGCCCGGTGCGGTGGCCTGCGAGAACTCGGGCACCGCGCGCACTTCCACGCCCAGCTTCGGCCGCACATCGAAGGCGCCCGCCAGTCCCTGATTGATTTCGTCGAGAATTTCCTGGTAGCGCGCCAGCATGGCTTTCTTGCCTTCCGGCGTATTCGGGAACTGCTGGGCCGGGTCCTTGGCCAGCTGCTGCACGCGCGCCCCGATGGTGCCGGCGGCGAGGCCCTGGTCCTTGAGGATGGCGTCCATTTCGCTGCTCACGCGTGCCACTTCAGCCAGGCCCAGTTCATGCACCTGCTGCGGCGTCATGTCGGTGGTGGTGTGCTTGCGCACGCACCAGGCGTAGTAGTTGTCGCCGTCCGGCAGGCTCCAGGCGCCGTTGTTGGCGGTCGCTTTCGGCTGCAGCGCGGTAAAGTAAGCGATCAGCTTCTGGTAAGCGGGGTTGACGCTGGTGCCGATGGCCTGCTCGGCCTGGGCCAGCAATCTGGCGCGCGCCGCGCCGTCGATGCTGGTGACCTTGCCGAGCTTTTCAGCAAAGCTGACATACAGCGCATTGCCCCTGGCTGGTTTGGCGCTGAAATCCTTCATTTGCACCAGCACTTTTTCGACCGCGAAGCGCGGCGGAATGACACCCTTTGCTTCGCGCAGTTTGAGCGACTCGACCAGCTGGTCGAACTTGAGCGGAATCTTGTTCAGGCGCGCGATGTAATTGTTCGCTTCCTCCAGATTGGTCACCTGGTGGGTCTGGATCATGAAGTTGGGCGTGGCGCTCTGGACCCCGAACATCTGATTGACCGGGAAGTCGTGCCAGCGGTAGGCTTCGCCCTCGACCTGCGACTGCAGGAAGAAGGCCAGCGTGTCATACGACAGCTGTCCTTCGCGGTCGAGCGCGCTGCGGTCATAACGCTTGAGGGTGGTCAGCGCATCCTTCAGATCGCCGAAGACCTTGTCCTCGTGACCCGGTGAAACGTCGTCCAGCCTGGTGCTGTGGAAGTCGAGCGCGGGTGGCAGCAGACGCATCGACGACAGCATTTCGGGGCTGTCGAATGCGAACGAGGCGAACACGCGGCCATAGAACCAGTTGATGCTGAGCGGCTTGGC
>DASWMN010000262.1:0-3193 GCA_036399735.1 Telluria sp.
AGACGACCTTCATGTGCATGGGGTTATCCGTTGGAACGGAAATGGACACGTAAGCCCCCCATTGCTCGGTACCTTTCAGCAATTCCCCCGTGAACTCGATCAAATAGCCATCAACGGTCTTCGTCGGCATGCTTACTCCAGGTGAAGATGTGCCCCCAGTGGGCGGCTGCAGGATACGCCGGTGCAGCCTGACGCACGATCATGTTTGGTAGTATTGCACAGAGCCGGCCGAGGCCGTGCACAGCAAGGCTGCCAGCGCTGCAGTTTTTCGATCCACGAAGCAAGGAACCAGATGGCCGACGCATCTTCACCTTCCGCACAACCCGCACTGGCGAGTACCTTCACGCGCTATCAAAAATTTGTCGCAGGCATGCTCGCATTCCTGCAGTTCGCCGTCATCCTCGATTTCATGGTCATGGCGCCGCTGGGCGCGATGATCATGCCCGCGCTGGCCATCACGCCTGCCCGTTTCGGCATGGTGGTATCGGCCTATGCCTTCAGCGCCGGCATTAGCGGGGTACTGGCGGCAGGCTTTGCCGATCGATTCGACCGCAAGAAATTGCTCTTGTTTTTCTACGCAGGCTTCCTAGGCGGTACGCTGTGGTGCGCCATGGCGCAATCGTTCGAGTCCCTGTTGGCCGCGCGCATTGTCACCGGCCTGTTTGGCGGCGTGATCGGATCGGTATTGCTGGCCATCATGACTGATCTGTTTGCCCCGAATCAGCGCGGACGCGCCATGGGCATCCTGCAAACCGCGTTTGCCGGCAGCCAGATCCTGGGCTTGCCGATTGCGCTGTATCTGTCCAATCACTGGAACTGGCACGCACCGTTTTTCATGATCGTCATCGTCGGCATTCTCGGCGGAATGGTCGTGGTCTGGCGTCTGCAACCCGTCAATGCGCACCTGGCCTTGCCGCGTGAATCGAGCGCGTTCCGGCATTTGCTCAACACCGTCAGCGACCGGCGCCATCTGCCTGCATTTGCCACCACGGCGCTGCTGACCACGGGCGGCTTCATGCTGATGCCCTTCAGTAGCGTGTTTACCGTGAATAATCTGGGCATCCACGTCAGCGAGCTGCCGACGATCTATCTGGTCACCGGACTGGCCACGATTTTTGCCGGCCCGCTGGTCGGCAAGGCCGCGGACCGGCTGGGCAAGATGCAGGTGTTCATTGGCGGCAGCATACTGACTTCGGTGATGGTGCTGACCTACACCCATCTCGGTCCGGTGCCGCTGCCAGCCGTTATTGCCGTCAACGTGGTGCTGTTCATCGGGATTTTTTCGCGCATGATTCCTTACCAGGCGATGTCGGCGTCGGTGCCCACGCCGGCGATGCGCGGCGCCTTCAGCGCCATCAGCGCCGCGATCCAGCAATTATCGGGCGGCCTGGCCGCGGTGGTGGCAGGGCACCTGGTCAGCACCGGCGCGGATGGCAAACTGCAAGGTTTTGCGAATGTGGGCTATGTGGTGGTGTGCAGTACCATCGTGGCCGGTTTCCTTGCGAACCGGGTGCATCGTGGCATTGTACGACGCGAGGCGGCGGCTGCGGCGGCGTAAGCACGCCGGCTTCGCCGAGGCTTACTGCAATTCGCAGCGCCGGATCTGCATCGCCGCGTCCAGCGTGACGCGGATCTTGTGGTCTTCGTGCAGGCCTGCGGTATCGACCAGGATGTGGAGTGCGCCGGCTTGGTAAGCGACGCGCTCGTAACTCAGGTAGGGCGCCATGAAGCCGTCATCGGCATCGAGCCAGTACTGGCCCATGATTGAATTCCAGACTGCAGTCCAGACCAGGTCGTGGTTCTGGATTTCCAGTTCCACGGCCAGTTTGAATGCCTGGTGCTGCGTTTGCATCCAATCGAAAAAGGCTGTCACTTGCTGCAGACCCGCGTCAAATTCGCCCGCGGCAATGGCGATGGCGATGCGAGCCGACGTGTTGTGGGGGAACCCGACATCGGCTTCGTAAGCAGCTATTGCCGACACCAGGCGCAGCACGCCGAATTTCTGCGTGGCGATTTCTTGCTGATACATCGGATCAGGCTCGCTTTCCATTGATCGGCGCCCCAACGCACCGTCGCAATGATTATAGCAACCCGTTCATGACCATTTCGTTCGTCAATTCGACGTTGATCATCGCCGCGGCCTGCATGCCGCTTGCTGCGGCATTGATGGCCGCTTGCATGCGCGTGGTCAGGTCGCCTGCGGCATAAATGCCGGGCACGGCGCTTTCGCGCGTCATCGGATCCACCTGCACGTAGCCGTGCCCGTCCAGGGCAAGGGCCAGCGCCGCAACCAACGGGACCTGGTGCTGCGGCGGGTGCGCGAACAGTACCTCGCACGGCACCAGTGCGCCATCCTCAAGCGTAACGCCGTTCAGCCGGCCGTCCTGCGACGACAGGCGCTGGATCGGCCGTGTCTCAAGCTTGATCCCGGCCTTGTGCAGGCTTGCGCGGCTTGTTTCAGGCAGCTCGAACTGGCCGCCGGTAAAGATCGTCAGATCCTTGGTCCAGCCGCGCGCCAGCATGGCGAAGTGCTGCAGCATGTGGGCATCGGCCGCATTCGCCAGATAGCCCCACGCCCGGTCTTGCACTTCCCACGCATGGCAGTAGGGGCACTGGAAAATGGCCTGGCCCCAGTGTTCGCGAAATCCCGCGATGGGCAGCATCTCGTCCACCATGCCGGTGCAGAGCAGGATGCGGCGCGCTTGCACGCGGCCGGCATCGAGAACGACCTCGAACGCACCGCGATTTCCGCTGATTGATTCCACCCGCGCATCCTGCACGACCACGTTCGGGTAAGCGGCCAGTTGCACCCGCCCGATTTGGCGGAATTGCTCCGGGGGCGTGCCGTCGCGCGTGACGAAGTTATGCATCTGGCGGCGGCAGCATTGCGCCTGGGCCCGGCGTCGCACAGCAGAACACGCTTGCGTGCGCGCCCCAGCGCGAGTGCGGCGGACAAGCCGGCGGGGCCGCAGCCCACAATGATGACGTCGTAGTACATGCACTTTTCTCCTGTTTGGGACTGGCTAATGTTGGCCGCCGTGTGGTGGGCAGTCGGCGCCGCGTGCCGCATGCCGGTCGCCCACATCGGCGCTCAGCGCCGCCAGCGTAACTTCGCCCAGACGGGCCAGCAACAGCGCCTCGGCGTCGTCGAAGGACTTGCCCAGGGCAGCGTTGACGGCTTGTTCGACCAGAC
>DASWMN010000263.1:0-5073 GCA_036399735.1 Telluria sp.
GGACCAAAGCCCGCGCTCAAACATGCGCCCCTTGTCCTGTTCGTACATGAATGCGCCGCAGTCCTCGCACGGATACATGGCGTTGTTGCCGCACTCGGACACCTGCAGGCGCTCGAAGATCAGCGGCTGCGCGTGCCCGCAATGGACGCACTCGGCCAGCGCCTCCTGGCGGGTCCCACCCTCGTACAGCGTCTCGATTGCTGACTCGTCTTTGATCGTGGGCGAACTGGGGAAGTAGGACTTGCGGTTCCGCTCGTAAGTGGTCTGCCTTGCTTTGGCCAGCGCGGCCGGATCGCCCTCGCCATCAATGTTCGCCCCGGAGCGGTCGATCTCGTCGTAGACCACTCGGCGGACCGATATCTCCGAAAGGTTGGCCGCCGCGCCGGCCGACACGATCGTCAACGCGCCGCCGATGTATTCCTTTGTATCGAGCGTGTTGACGGCGTCGCGGGAGCGAGGGTTAGCCACTCGCTCGGCCACCTCGGGCACCGCAGCGATGGTCTTGGCGATCCTGGTGCTGGCGCGCTTTTGCAGCTTGCCGGTCGGGATGATCCACAGGAAGTTGGACGGCGACTGGTGGACACTGCAGCAAAAAAAATTCAAGGCCACCTGCGTCTTGAGCATCTGCGACGCGCCCATCACCACCACCTCTTTGCATGGATGGTTGTCGGACAACGCGTTCATGACGTAGCGCGCGTGAGGCGTCCTGCTTGTCCGGTACTTTCCGTACTCACTGGCGCCCGATTCCTTCGGGATGAACATGTACTTATCGGCCCACTCGTCCACGCTCATGCTTGGGTCTAGTTCAAGACCCCGAGCAAAAGCTGCGGCAACGGTGTCGATTGCTGGTGTCATTCCGAGCCGGACTCCATCCCGCCGGCGGCGCCGTTCACGGTAAGTTTGGTCAGCAGGGTGCGCGCCAGGCTTTCGATCAGTGCGCGGTGCTCGCGATCGATCACCACCTCGCACTCGTCGGCAGTCTGCAGGCCAGCTACCTCGGCAGCAATACGGCGGGCGCAGTTGGTCAATCCGTCCCGAAGCGAACGCGCGACCTCGAACAGTGACGCGTCGACGTCCGCCTTATCCAGGTACTTGCCGCTCATCTCGGCAGCTTTCATCTCCGCGATATCCGCCTCAGACGACTCGCGACGCGCGCGCTGCTTTGCATACTCGCTGGCGCTAGCGGAGTTCGCACTTTTTTCGGGATCGCCAGCGTCTTCCTTCCCCCCACTGCCTGCGCCAGCCCGTAAGCGCGTATTTTCGCGGTAGAGAATGGACGCCTGGTCAGGGTCGAGCTTGCCATCGGTGACCGGGATCCCGCAGCGGTTGACGGCCGAGTAGCCTTGCTGGCGCGAGATACCGATCGAGGCGGCCCACTTGGCGATTGTTGTCAGGTTCGGCATGTCAGGATGGGGTTGTCAGGCAATGTGTAAGGAAATTCTTGGGCCGGTGGCTAGCGCTTCGACGGGGTCTGAACTACCCTCGGTAGGCATGTTGCCCGGAAGTACCTAAAGGGGGTGTCGTTGCATATATGCAATGTTGCATCTTATTAACGCAATTGGGCACTGGCTGCGGCCTTGACGATCTCGACGTCGAAGTGGCCGGGGAAATGCGTTTTGGCCTCGCGCTCGCCGACTTCGAAGAACTTGAGAATCGGTCGATACGTCGCCCTGCGCGCATACACGAACACTGGGCGCACTGCGCTACCTGCTCCGAACTTGCGGCGCAGGTAGACACCAGGCTTCAGGCCGCCCGAGGTGACGGGCACTGCGAAGTAGGTCACGCCCTGCTTTGCGATGGTGCGGTTCGACCTGGTGCTGCCCGTGCTTCGTGACTCGTAGCCGGCGCCGCGCTGTAACCGCAGCTGCGAGAGGATCTGGATGATCTGGCTGCGCTTGACGTTGCCATTCGCGTCCATCTGTGCACCAGCAGCAGGGACAGCCACGTAACCGGGTGGCATCAGCCTGGCGGCCTGCAGCGCGACCTCCAGCCCCTTCTGCCTACGCTCACCACCAAAGATCTGAGGAGAGAGGTAGCGGTCTGCTGGCGTGCCCTTGCCGTAGATATCGTCCTTCAGCCAGAGACGCGCCTCGAGCTTCGCCTTGGTGGCGCGCTGAGTAACAGTGCTGTTCAGCGTGTAGTTTGTCGGGCGGTCAAACGCCCTGCTCATTTCCTTACGCATGCCCGGCTTGACGTTCACCACCACCGTGCGGGTGAGGGCCACGGCCGCAGCGAAATTGCCTTGCCGGCCGAACTGCTGTATGCGCTGCGCTACATCGGGGAAGTTGGACTCAACACGGATTCTCATAGGGCCTCTTGTCGCGGTGTCGGCATAGCCTGTGCAGACGTCTGCACTGGCCCACAACCCGCGACGATTCCCCGCCCAAGATTCACTTGAACAGCGAGAGGCGTGCCGTTATGATTGCCGCAATACTTACTGCTGGAATAAAAAAGCCCTGCATATAGCAGGGCAAACATGAAAGCGCGTATATCCACCGCTTGGGATCGCGGGTCGAGACGGATCACCACCTTTCGCTGTTGAGATTAGGTACTCGACACAACAGTCTCGGAAACGCAAAAAGCCCGCAGTGCGGGCTTTGGATACAGTTACTCCGAGAATGACGGGAATATATCCTGCTGGAACATTTTCCGCAAGCACTTACTTCTATGGGGGAATCACGCCCTGCGTGGCAAACAACGGCGACAACCGCTCTATCGCCATGTCCTCCAGTTGCCGCACGTGATTCTTGATCTTCCATGACGCCCTCAAGTACATCGTGTGGTTCCCACCAAAGCGCTCGGCCAGGTCGCGCGCGCTGATGTCGACCTTCTTATGATTGGCGAACACGCGCCCCAACATGAAGTCAAAGGCCAAGGGCTTAATGCGCGGGAACAGGGGCGCGAAATAGCTGGATAGGCCCATGATTGCCGAGATGCGCTCTGGCGAGAAGGCAAACCGCCTGCAGGGCGCTCCATCGGCTCCCAAGGGTCGGCCGTTGTCGATCAGCCGGCATGACTTGCCTTGGTCGAAAGCGGCCTTGGCAGCCTGTGCCACGCTTTCCGCTGCGTACACTGCGTCGGCGAGGGCGCGTACCGAGGCACGGGCGGCCTGGTACTCAGTCGCTGCGCCATCGCCTCCCGCTATTACGTCCAGGTCGACCCGCGCCGCCACGAGCTGCTCGCGCAGGATGCGGACCTCTGTTACCGCTGCATCTAGCGCGATGCACGTGCCGTCATCATGAGCAACCACGTCCTCGAATTCGGTCTCGCCGTACTTCGCCTGCAGCACCCACTTCTCAAGGTTAGGCAGGGTTGCCACGGCACCGGTGATCCTCGCGCACTGCGCCCTCACATCGCCTCCAGTCAGGCCAGCGAAGTTGACGGCGCTACCCTTCTCGCCCCGCAGCTGGTCGAGCCAGTGAGTTTGATTCAGATCCAGGTGGGCAGACTCCATGACGCGGATCAGCGCCTTGCGCAGGGGCGCGTCCTGCATGGCCTGCTGCGCCATCACCAGGAACGCTACGTGCACCGCATGACCGGCACTTCCAAAAATCGCCTGCTCGTTCTCCATCATGGCTCCCATTCGATATCCCCTTTTCGTTGCGCCCTACGAGCGCTTGTTTTCGTTGCTTCATGCCGGCGGCCGTCAGGCGCCACGGTGACTGTGTGGTTACCTGCTTCGTCCCGCAAAACCCTCACGCCAGCGTACGGAACTGGCGTGCCCAACGCATGCCCGTTCTCAGTGATCGAGAACACAGGGTCGCCGGCCATGCCGGCTCGGATAATCCCGTTGATGAAGTCCTTTCCAAACGCAGAGCGCAGATCGTCGATAAGCGCCGCCGAGAGTGGCATCTTGTCCCGCAATTCACCACCGGCCATAACTGCCTCCGAAGTGCTGCTTGTCCAACCCTGCAAAGGTTGGACAATAGGTTGGACGGCTGGAACCCGCATGGATGCTAGGTTTGACAACCTCCCAACCCTCCCAACCTAGTTTTAGGTTTCTTGGGAAGGGAAGTAGCCCCGGTATCACCACACGCGCACGTATACGTGCGTAGGCGCGTGGCGCGTGCGCATGTGGCTTGGCGAGGTTGGGAGGTTGGCGAGGCCTGTATCCATGCGGGTTCCAGCCGTCCAACCTCAAAAATGTTAGGTTGGACGGCTGGCCGTCTTGGTCGTTGAAAACCGCACAGCATTTCGGAGGTACTACCTTTTCCGCCTGCGCTGAAAGCGCCCGCGATCCCTGGTAATCCGCCGACGCGATCCGGTTCAACACGTTAAAGTGGCAGATCATCATCCACCCCTTCCACAACAACAACTGGAGCCACCTGGGGCGCCTCAGGGCGCGCGTAGTACCGCTCGCGCGCGCCATCGGTATCCCTGCCCTTAATCCATTTCAACTTGCGCATGATGGCCGAGATACGCATCGTTTCGACCTTGGCCGGCCCGAGCTTCGACAGCTCGAAATGCAGGCCACGCGTGAGCAGCTCGCGCACGGTAACGCGCTCGGGCTTCGTCCCCAGCTGAAGCTTGCCATCAGCATCGATGCCGTTGATGTACTCGTAGATTCGGCCATGCCATGGGTCCGGGATCTCGCGGTTCTCCTGCTGCTCGTCGATGAGCCGCTCCTGCTGCTCGCGGGTGGGATACCACAACGTCCCGCTGTTGAGCATTGCGATGGCCTCGGCAAACAGCTGGTCGCGGTCTCGGATAAGTGCGTCGATGTCCAAGCGGCCGGTCTCTACAGGCCAGAAGCGCCGGTTGCCAGTAGTGTCCTTGAAGTACTCGTTTTCGTTGGTCGTGGCGGCAAACGCGCAGCGCCTAGGCATATTCTTCATGCGCCGGCCGTACGGTTCGCGGAAGCGGTCGATGGTGCTCGACATGAACGCCTTGATCGCGGTGACCTCGGAACGATTGAACTGCTCCAGCTCGGCCACCTCGTACAGCAGCACGCCCTGGATGGATAGGTAGCCGTCCTTTTCACCCATCCTGAACGGCGTGTCGGCAAACCAGTCACCACCCAGCACCTTTAGGGCGGTCGACTTGCCACGGCCCTGCCCACCCTCGAACACCGGG